>JAJHQT010000098.1 GCA_020833205.1 Pyrobaculum sp. | reverse complement strand
ACTTATCCCTAAAGGGCGGTCGCCAGAAATCGGCGGCTACCACCTCGCCGAGTTCGCCGCGTTTCGCCTTCGCTTGCGCGAGCATATCCAGCGAGATGTCCAGACAGACCACGTAGGCGCTGACAACATCGAAGACTAGGCCGACGCCGCAACCTGCATCGGCAACCTTCTCCCCCACCTGCGACGAGATGACCCAGTATTTCCTCCGTTGCTCCTCGCCGTAGATCTCCTCGTAGGTGGGGGCCAACCTCTTGTAGAGCTCTAGGATCCTATCTGTCTCCATGTGATCACAAGCGACGTTAGGGCAGAGGCGGCGGCGGACATCACGATTAGGTCATAGGCGTGGAGGTCTGTGAGGTATCCGTAAAGCACTGCGCCTAAAAGGGTGCCAAATCCCCACATGGCGTTTACAAACCCTAGGGAGGCAGCACCGCCGAGCTTAGCCGCGTGAGCCTTGGCAATGACGTCTGTGTATGACGTGACGATTGAGTAAAACACGGCTCCTAAAAACAACAAAGCCGGGTGGACAGACCCGGCGAAGTATATAAACGCCAAGAGCACGGAGAAGAAAGGCGCCGTGAGAACAGCCCTGGAGCTTCTGTCGGCTAAGTAGCCGAGGGCCGGTGAAGCGAGCACCTCGGTTATCATGGCCACTAGGTACAGGAGGGACCCCATCCAAGCAACCTCTGCGAATCTGTACATAGAAAGCGATATGTGAACGGTGGATAGGCCTAGGAAGAACTGTGCAAGGCCAAACAGAATCACGTCTTCTGTAAGTGCAATAGTTGTGGCTCTTCTCTTCTCAGGCTTTATGCCGGCTACTCTGTAGGCTAGGTAGAGCGTCAATAGAGCGGCGAGGCCCGGAATCAGCGAGGCCTGGAAGACGGCTTGGGGCTCGTAGCTACTGTACAGCATTGCGGTGGCCATCACGACGCCCGTCACCGCCCCGAGCTGGTCTAACGCGGCGTGTATGCCAAATGCCCTTCCCTTAGCCTCCTCGCCCCCCGCCGAAGAGATGATCACGTCGCGAGCAGGCGTGCGGAGGGCTTTGCTGAATCTTTCGAGAAATATCAAAGCGGCGACTTGCCACAGATCACGCGTAAATAGAAGGCCGGCTATTGCGGCGAGCTGGAGGCCGTAGCCTAGGAAGGTCTCAAGCCAGTAGCCGCCTCTTCTGTCGGCCAGAGGCCCCGTCATGAACCTAGCCGCATACCCCAAGGCGTCTCCCAGGCCGAAAACAAAACCGACAAAAGCAGCGGTGGCGCCCAAATGTTGGAGGTATTGCGGCGCCACCGCGCGCATGCTCTCGTAGAGCCAGTCGGCGAAAAAGGAGACGAGTCCCAAAAGCAGAATAAGCCTAAGGTTCATGCCCGGCTACTTATTATGTGTTATATCTCTTCCCAATACTTCTTTAGCTATGAGAATCGGCGCCAGCGCCGAAATAAACATGGCGGTGGCGATGTCTATGTTAATTACATAGGCGTCTCTGGAGGGGACCGAGAAATATACGGGGCCGTTGGGCGTGTTGAAGTACGCATACGTGCTATAGTTTGTGAGGATTGTGCCGGCGACTGTGGGGGCTATTGCAGAGCCGAGGTTTCGAAAGACTGTGTTGAGCCCCGTGGCCGCGCCGAGGCGTTGTCTGGGCACCGAGAATGTGAGTAGGTTTATCAGCGAGACGTTGAGTAAAGTCAAGCCCACGAGGCCTAGAGTCAGGTACGAAATCAGAGTCCAGATTCCGCTGTTGAGATGCGCGGCGGCCAGCTGGTAGCCGACTACGGCAAAGGCGACCCCGGCTACGGCTATCTTCTTCCCGCCAGCGGCGCTACAATTATCTGCACCACCGCAGGTGATAGCTTGTCCGGTAGGCAAACTCCATGATCCATAACGCTACAAAAAACGATGAACCATTGCCTGAAGGTGTTGACTCACAGGTGTGAATACACCTGTAAGGAAGTACTTGTTAGGAGAGTTGAAAGAGAAAAAACTTTATTATTTTCTCCGTCTCTTCAGCGCGAAGGCGGCCACCAACGCGACGGCTCCCGCGGCTGTGTAGGGGCTGATAGGGGGCGCCTCGACGGTTGGCTGGCAGAGCTCTCTGGTGTAGGCCGCAACCACGGCGGAGCCGTCTAGCCCGGCCTGCGCAGTGGCGTTGCAGAGTCTCACCGTGGCTAGCGGGTTAGGCACGCCAAATCCGTCTCTCGCCACGGTTCTGTATATGGCGTAGAAGAGCGGCTTGTAGACGCCGGGACCGGTTGCAGTTACAACCTCAGCCGGCGTGTACTCCACCCCGCCTACGACAGTCGCGTTCAACCTAACCACGGCGCCTTCGTCCACCCACCCCTCCCACTGCGCCACGCCCACAATCTTCACGTAGTGTTGTCTCTTGTATTCGACTCTAGCCGCCACCGGCCCGTCCACGCGGATTGAGGCGGGGCCAAGCCGCACATGCCTAGTCCCATTGCCGAAGTCGACGACGTCGGGGAACTTCAGCACGGCGCCTTTCGGCGTCCAGCCGGCCGTCTTGTTCACCGGCGTCTCGACGACGGCCCAGTAGTAGACCTCGGCGTACTGCGCCCTCAGCGTCATGGGCTCGTCCACGCGGAAGTCCCTCTGCGCCGTGCCATTGACCAACAGACCGGCGAAGCGGGTGCCGTTCGGCAGATCCCACGGGTCGGGAAGCCCCACGGCGTAGGCAGAGCCGGCGTCCACCCAGACCTCGGTAGAGTTGACGGGAGCTATCAACCGGATTAGGTATTGTCTCACGCGTGTGACTGATATCTCTGTCGGCTTTGCGACAGTTGTTTTGACTGTCTTCCCGGCCGGCGCCCCGTCTACGTATACTTGCGATACAGCCAGGCGGGTTCCGTTGCTTAGGTAGACATCTCCCGGCTCGTAGGCGATGACGGCCCCCTCGGCAACCCACCTATACGCCGTGCCGTTCCAGTCCCTGACAGCCACAAGATGCTCACGGCGGAAGAAGTACGTCACGTTGAGTAGACGCGTTGCGGCCACCGCATCTGCGCCCAAGCTGTTGCCGAAGTAGAGCACCCGCGTCTTGTTCCCCACATACACCACCGGCGGACGCCTCAGATCCAGCAACGTGCCGTTCCTCACTACGAACCACCTTGCGCCGTCTGCCTCCACAACCCGCACTGGCACGTAGCCGCTATATAGCAGGTCAGGTCTGAACACGCCGGCGGAAAGCCTCGCCGAGCCGCCGCCCAGATACGCCACGGAGACGCCCTCGGCGGTCTCGCCGGTGTTGCTACCGAAGTTGTAGAGAAACGGAGGAGGCACATACGCCGTGCCGTTCCAATACTCAAGCCTGAGGTCTAAGTTAAGGCTCT
>JAJHQT010000097.1 GCA_020833205.1 Pyrobaculum sp. | reverse complement strand
GTGGTCAAGCCCGGCGCCACCTTCGACTTCTTTGTGGCGTCCCGCTCCATAGAGGCGCGATGCACCAAGGAGATATACAGCCTAATCAATGAGGCCCTGGCAGAGGGCCTCGGGGCGAAGACCAGGCTGGGGTACGGCATAGTCAAGCTCAGATAGGCAGGTCCAGCCCCTTTCTGAAAAATACAAACAAATTTATTAACGATAATGCTTCTTACTATGCTTATACAAATCAAGGCCTTGAAGATGCTGAAGGATGTTGTTATCGAGGGGGATAAGGTGGTCCTCTACGGGCCCAACGGCTCTGGGAAGTCCACGGTGATCCACTTCCTGCTCCTGGCCCTTACCAAGCTCTCCGCGGGCCAGTACTACAACAGTGACGTGTTGCCCGGACCGGTGCTGGAAAAGGCGGAGGCCGTCGTGCAGTTCAGAAAGTTCCGGGTGGAGCCGCTGGATAGGGCGAGGGCCGTCGTGAGTTTTGGGACGTTCCAGGTGGATATAGACGGATACAACCTCTCTGCGAGAAGGGACGACGGGAGTAGGTGGAGTAGCACCGTCACAAGCCCCGATGGCTGGGGCCAGGACTTGGTCGTGTGGCATGTAGACGAGGTTAAGGCGAGGCAGGTCGGGGCCGTGAGGGAATGCGGGACCGTCTTTGGAGGCGAGGAGGCTCATTTCGTCGGTGACCTAGAGCTGTTCGTTGTGCGTTGCCCCAAGGTCGCCAGGCGTTTCTACCTGGAGGTCTATTACGACAGATCCTACGACCCGGATCTGGGGTGGATTCCCATAAGGCGTCTCTCCTACGGCCAGAGGAGGCGGTTGGCGATTGAAGCGGCGCTGGTGACTGGGGACTTCGTTGCCGTGGAGAACTTCGAGGCGGGTCTCCACGTGGACTACATAGCGGAGCTTATCAAGCAGATAGCTGAGTCAGACGCGGCGGTGGTGCTGGAGACCCACAGCGGGCTTGTGCTCCGCCTCGCCATGAGGTACGGACTACATGCGTACTACATAGAGCAGGGGGCTAGGCGCATCGAGCGGCTGGACGACGTGGGACTCTTCCAGCGGGAGCTCTCTGCGTACCAGGCCGTGGTGCCCCATGGCGGCAGTTAAGACGTTACGTCTCAACGACGGCGAATGCGTTAAGGATAACTGCATTGTCAACTTCTTAGCCGACTGCTGTTGCACCGCAGATCCCCAAGAACAGTGCGGTTCTCAGAATCAATGTTGCCGAGGTTGTAGCGACGACGTCCCGCCCAACGTTTCGATCGTCGACTATATATGTAAGTGTGGCAGGCAGTTTTACGCCGTCGAGGTGACCGAAAGGACGGACGCGTGGGATTACAAGAGGAAGCTCGCCGACAAGCTGGAAGAGACCCGGGCGAGGTTCAGGGGCATCGAACAGATATTGGTCATAGTTTCTAGAGAGCTCAAGCTCGATAGAGAGACGAGGGACTACTTCAACAGACGCGGAATGGGCGTGAGGGTGGTTAGGCCTTATAAGAGCATATGCTCCTAGCTTTGCTTAAGAAGGGGCATTGCAGATCTGCGCTGGATGCTGTGGCTGGGGTTCTCGGCCCCCTCGATGGGAAGGGACCCGAGTACCTCACGGCGGGGGGAGAGGTAGTGGTGCTGTGCCACGAGTCGGAGGGCGCCGCCGAGCTTTTAGACTCTTCGTGTCCTACAGACTACTTGGTCCTGCACCTCAACACAGGCGAGTACTACTCCCCCTCCCAAGTGACCCCCGAGGCTGTGTTGCGCTACAGGGAGGAGCTCTGCGCCATTCTCGACAGGATGCGCGGACTTTACTACCTCGCGGTGGCCACCACCCAGCCCTACCTCACGATATACGGGGTCTATTTCGGCAAGACGCCGCCCCCAGTGGTAGCGCTCGGCGTAGAGCTCGGCGATGGCGAGTGCGCAGAGCGCCTCTACCGCGCCATCGCCGTCAGCGACGTGGCTCAACTCGACCTCCTGCCCGCGCCTCCACCGCCCAAGCCGGAGAAGCTCTGCGGCAAATAGCGCCGGAGGAATCGGCGCGGCACCTGGCGCGAGGCCGGACTAGAGCATAGGTGCACCGTCCAGCGATAGAGTAGTCACTGGGCGCAGAAGCGCACCTGTGGTGTTGCCCGTCGAGAGAGACTCTGAGACAGAGTGCGGAGATTTGGGAAGACCCGCCGGTGGAGAGATGCGTTGGGCTTGGCACGCCGGGATCAGGCTTGACGGCATCTATAGATTTGTGTTAGGCTACGGCGGTCCCATATGTGTTACTTTATCCTCATGTGCTCTACTCAACTCTGGGGGCTGTGGTTAAGGTTGCGAAGGTGGGTTGATGGGTCTCTGTTCTGTGGATCCGCACTTTGTCGTTGCCTCGCCTGACTTCGTCTACGCGGCGGGGGGTAACTACCTGGAGTTTGACTACTTCGTCTACGAGGTTAGGCACGGCGCAGTGGCGCCGGCAGCTTACGAGGACACGAGCAGGGGGGAGGAGCCTTTGGGGAAGACGCCGAGGTACTTGACAGTGGTGAGGCGGATGTTTCCCGTATACTTCCTCCGCGGCGATGCGGCGCCCACGAAGGCGGGGTTCGCCGTGGTTGCGCAGAAAACCACCGACGAGGCACTGGAGGGGGGTTGGTGGGGGGAGAAGTACGAAGACGCCGTGGGCTGGCTCTATACGTACTTCCCGGACAACGCCCACGTCAACTACTTCATAGTGACCTCCTCCGCGGAGTACCTCCTAGAGCTCGCCGAAGACCTCATGGAGGCGGGCAGGGCGCTGGAGAACACGCCGTATAGGTTCCTGGGCCTTTACCTCGAGGCCAAGGGCAGGGCGATGTTAGGGGAATGCCCCCGGCACCTCTTCGGCGCCGCCGCCCAAGAGGCCGAGGTGCCCTCCTTCCCGCGGGCGCTTAGACTCCCGCCCAGCGACACGGTGGTCTTCACGCCCGTGTTGAGGTCCAAGCTCCTCCAGGACCAGTTCGCGTTGTTAATCTCCTACATGACCGGCGGCGCCGACGTGGTAGACGGCGTGTCCCACCCCTCCATATGCGTCAAGTACCGTAAAGACGACTTGGAATACGCAGAATGCGTACCGGAGAAGCCCTTCATACTTCTGCGCGACTACCGCAAGGAAAATCTTGATAAGTATATCGACAGGGTGGTTGAAAAGTTCGGCTTCGCCTGCGTCGTCTTTGTGCCTGAATATGTTTATGTATATCGACGGGGCAGGGCGCCGACGGCGATGTACCTCCTCCCACCCAAGGACTTCAAGGTCGTCGCCGATGTGAGCTTCGTCAGCGGGATTCAGATCGACGAGCTGTGGAAGCTGGGCGGAGAGGAATATGGCTACGGCTTCGT
>JAJHQT010000096.1 GCA_020833205.1 Pyrobaculum sp. | reverse complement strand
CCGTCGACCTCCTAGCCGTCACCATAACGTACCTCGCCGTAAAGGCAAGTCTGAAGCCGCCGGATGAGGAGCACCCCTACGGCCACCACAAGGCGGAGGCCCTAGGCGGCGTCGGCGGGTCGCTGGCTGTGTTGGCGTCAGCCGCCTTCGTAGCCTACGAGGCCGCCATGAAAGTGACGCATTGGGAGCCCTACACGCCGACTCTAGTGGGGATAGTCGTAATGGCCGTGGCCATATTCATAGACTTCAACAGAGTCTTAGTACTCCGCCGCTTCAGAGGAATCTCCAAGGCGTTGGAGGCAGACGCCCTGCACTTCGCCACAGACCTCGCCTCGTCCTCGGCGATACTGGCGGCGCTCGTAGCCGGCGCCCTTGGGTTAATATATGCCCCAGAGACGTTCAAAAGGTGGGGCCCCGCGCTGGACGTAGCACTCGCCACCGCAATAACCGTCTACTTTGTAAAACTAAGCCTTGAACTACTCAAATCATCTGTTATAGAACTCCTCGACTACGCCCCACCACACGTCGTTGAGAAAACAAAGAAAAAAGCCCAATCTGTGTCGGGCGTCCACGCCGTGAAGTCTGTAAAAGTCAGAAAATCAGGAAACATATACCACGCCGAGTTGACAATAACAGTAGACGAAAACCTCACAGTAAGAGAAGCACACGAAATAGCAGACAGAGTAGAGAAAATCATCAAAGAAGAACTAGGCGGAGACGTGTCAGTACACGTCGAGCCAAGCAAAACTAGCCGGAAGACCTCCGACACACCTCCCCCAAGCACCTCCACACCCCAATAGGTCTCTGTACGAGCCCCTTACCTTATGGCAAAACAAGAAAACGTTCTTAATCGCTCAGACCCAGACAAACCTAAAGTTTTCTATACCACGAGTGACTGCCTCCTACCAATAGCTACGAGGTAGGCACATAATTCAACGCCACCTCTTGTGCTTCCGGCAACCTATAATCTGAAAAACTATGTGGTTTGTTTCTCCTCTTTTAACTGCTTTTCGATTTCTTCCAGGGCCTTCTGTACCTCTTTTTCAATTTCCTCGATGGGCTTCGGTGGGGGTGTGGTGGCTAGGGCGTATCCTACCCAGGCCAGTATGCCCAAGACGGCGGCCACCGCCACAAACGCCGTCAGTTGGAGAATAAGGACCTGCCACGGCGAGAAAAACACAAGCCAGCCGTAGAGCAAAATCCCAATCACACCCACAGCCATAAGACCAACGCCGATTGCTCTATCCCGATGCATGGGCTATCTAAAAAGCCACTTTATATATTTTGAAGAATCCCAAGACACGCAAGGTCTCAGCCGGGGCCGCCTCTAGAGAGGTTTAACGCCAGGCGGCGTCTAGGCGAAGCCGCCGAGTTGCGGACAGGGCATGCGGAGCGTGTAGCAGGCGACGTAATACACGTAGCCGCCCAGCCCTATGGGGGCCGTTAAACCAAAATAGTGGTACCAGATGGCCACGACCTCGAACATTGATATAATAATCGCTATGGTTAGGGCAGTCGCAGCAGCCGGCTCTAGGCTGTAGACGCCGAGGACCATCGCCAGTCCGGGGTAGAAGGTGCTGTAAAGCGCCTTCTCGCCCACGATAACGCCGACGCCCTCGTCGTCGCCCCCCTTGGCGATAAATATGAGGCCGACGATGGACTCAGGTATCACGGTGGCCACGGGCACCAGTATCACGGAGAGTGCAAGCTTGTCGAGACCCAGCGCCGTCCCCAGCTCCTTTATGCCGCCCACCATCCACTCGGCGCCGAAGGCCATAGCCACCACCGCCGCCACTGTCTGTAGCACGGGATTCCTCAACCACAGAGAAGAACCCGCCTTCTTCACCTCTTCCTCGCGAAGCATAAACTTAGCGTATACAAAATAAAGCACAAGCAACAACACGCCATATAGCTGGCCGTAGATACCGTAGCGCTCGGGGTGCAGGAAGAGAATAGGCAGAAGCGGTACGGTGAAGACCAACAGGGGCACAGCCACTATTCGACGTACATGAGGCAACCTATAGCTCCGCCACCCCAATGCCCAAGCCGCCAAGCTGACGGCTATAACCACGGGGTATATCACGGTAGCCGCCATGAAGGGCTGAGCCACGATGGAGCCCCAAGCGATCTCCGCCTGCCCCCGCAAAAGCGCCACAGTAAATATGGCGAGCTCGGGGCTCGACGTAATGATGGGGGCAAATATCGCGGCGACCCCCACAGCCGCCCGCTGAAACCTCCAAGACATGTAGTGCACCAACTGCTCAATCAAAAGACCAGCCAAGATAGTCAAGACAATGCCAGCCACAACCCCAAAAGGCCCAATCGACGGGACGAGAGAAACCTCAGCCATGGGACCCCCAAAAAAAGGCATTAATAAATAAGGTGACAGCCTGAATTCGAAATCAGAGCGCGTCAAGCGGGCACCTCTCCGCTGGCCCACTGGGGAGCTTCGGCGGAAGTTTAAACCTGTCTGGCAACACTACGGTTGAGACAGATTCGACGTAAGGGGGCTTGCCACAACATTATGACTAAACCAAACACATGCAGGTCCACAGATACCCACAGACAATAATAGTACCAACCCGCCGCATAAAACCACCCCACGCCACCAGAGATCTGCGTCAAAAACGCCATAGAAGAAAAATGGTGGACCGGCCGGGATTTTTAGGCGGGTTCTCCCCCGAACCCGGGATCTCCCGCGCGCGAGGCGTATGCGCCGCGGGCCTAGAGCCACGCGGCTGGGCATCCTTCCGCTAGACTACCGGCCCTGCTGTTTTGTTCCTTCATCTTTAAAAACTTTATCGGTGTTTGCTGTGGCGACGCGTAGTTCATGGGAGTTATCTCTCCGCCATTAATAATTCAAAACCTTTAACCCAGCAAGCCTCCGCACGGCTTCAAGCCGCTTTGCTGGGCTAACCCGCGGCCATCGTTGGCGACCGCCGCGTTGTGGAGAAAAGAAATAACTCCCCACCTCTTCTCCTCCAGTGACGATACCCAGGACGCCGATGGGTGCGGACGGTTTCTGGTCGCTGACCTTTTAAAACCCGTTTGTCCCGCCTCTCATGGAAGAGGTGATCTACCGCGGTAGAAAGTTCAGCCTGGTCAAGAGGGCCCGGTCGGTGGGCGGGAGGACCGTGTGGGGGGAGTACCTCGTCCACCCAGGCGCGGTGGCGGTGCTCGCCGTGGCGGAAGGCGAGGTTCTGCTTGTGCGGCAGTTCCGGGGGGCGCTGGGCCAGTGGACGCTGGAGGTGCCCGCCGGGACGCTGGAGCCTGGGGAGGACCCCGCCGAAGCGGCTATACGCGAAATGGTGGAGGAGACCGGCTTCAAGCCGCTGAGGCTGGAGCCGCTTCTCGACTTCTACCCCAC
>JAJHQT010000095.1 GCA_020833205.1 Pyrobaculum sp. | reverse complement strand
GCCGTCGCGACGATATGCCGCTGGACAACGGCGGCGTAGACGGTGCCGTATCTGCCATGGGGCAGGGGCCCCAGCGGCTTGGCGTCTCCCCACGTCTTGACGAAGGCGGGCGCCCGGATGAAGACCGCCCTCACCCGGCCGAACCCCTCAAGCTGGAGGTCCGCCTCGAAGGACTCCCTCTGCCGCCCGAAGGCGTTTCGGACCACCGCGGCATCCAAGACGCCGAGAAGCGGCTGGTCGGTGCGGCCGACCACCGCGTCCACCACGTCGCTGGACATCAACACGGCGCCGGCGCAGGTCCCCAGGGTGGGGAGCCCAGACTTCACCGCATCGCGGAGAGACTCCAGGAGCCCGGCCCGCCTCGCCAGTATGCCGATGGTCGTAGACTCGCCGCCGGGGATGGCTAAGACGTCTACCTCCTTCAGCTGGGCGGGCCTCTTGACGTACACCACGTCGAGAGAGACGCCGAGCTCCTCCGCCGCCTTCCGGAAGGCCTCTCTGTGCTCCTCCACGTCGCCTTGTAGGGCGAGTACGCCTGCCTTCATATGCCTCTTGTCTGGAGGAGCTCCTCCGGCTTGAGGGTCCTCACGTCTATCCCGATCATGGCGCCTCTCTCGCTCACCATCCTTTGCGCCTCTACGACCTTCTCCGGGTCGTCCCAAAAGGCGGTGGCGAGGACGATGGCCTCGGCTCTCTCTCTGGGGTCTTGGCTCTTGAAGATGCCGCTCCCCACGAAGACGCCGTCTGCGCCGAGCCACATCATGAGGGCGGCGTCGGCCGGCGTCGCTATGCCGCCTGCGGCGAAGGTAACTACGGGCAACCTGCCCAGCTTAGCCGTGAGCACTACCAGCTCATAAGGCGCCTGGCACCGCCTGGCGTAGTCCCTAAGCCTCTCTTCGTCCCCCACGCGGAGGGCCGCCGACAGCTCCTCCACGGCGCCGTAGAGGGTCTTGAAGTGCTTCACAGCCTCCGCCACGTTGCCCGTGCCCGCCTCGCCCTTAGACCTAATCATGGAAGCCCCCTCCGAGATCCTCCGCAACGCCTCGCACAGCTCTCTGCAACCGTTGACGAAAGGCACCGCGAAGGCCCACTTGTTTATGTGGTGTTGCTCGTCCACCGGCGTCAACACCTCAGACTCGTCGATTAGGTCCACGCCTATCTGTTGCAGAATCACAGCCTCGTAGAAGTGGCCGATGCGGACCTTCGCAGAGACGGGGATGGTGACGTGGGCCATCACCTCCTCTATGACCTTTACGTCGGCCATCCTCGCCACTCCGCCGGCCTTCCTCACGTCGTAGGGGAGCTTGTCGAGCACCATGACGCCCACCGCGCCGGCGTCCTCCGCCGTCTCTGCCTGCTCCACGTTAGTCACGTCCATGATGACGCCCCGCCTCAACATCGCCGGCAGGCCCGTCTTGACGCGCACAGTCCCCACAACAGACTCGGGGAGAGGCTTAGGCCAGGTAACTCCAGCCTCCTTCAGCCTGTCCCGAAACTCAGCCAACCCATAGAACAAGTCTCTGAGTCTCTCCAGCTCTTTAGAGACTTCGGCTATCATATGCGCCATTATGCTTTTATTTTAAAATCTTTAGCAAAAAACATACGTCGCCCGGCCATTATCCCGTCTCCGTGGACGGCGTTTTACCTCACGTGTGTTCTTAGTTCCCGGAGGACGTCTCTTATGGATACCATCCCCAGGAGAGTGCCGTCTGGGTTCACAACTACTAGGTGTCTAATGTTGTGGTTAATCATCAAGTCGGCCGCCTTAGCCACGTCTTCGTCTGGCCGGATGGAGATTAGGTGGGTGGACATAAACGCCTCCACGGGGGTGGAGAGGGGCATCTTCATCGCCAAGGCCTTAACTACATCGCGTTCTGAGATCACCGCCACCGGTTTCCCGCCCTCGGAGGGCTTCACAACCACCAAGGCCCCCACTTCGTATCTTGCCATTTTCTCTATGACGTCGATTAAGGTGTCGGAGGGATACGCAGTGATGGGGGGCCGCCTGATCAACTCGCCAACCTTCTTCATTCCTCCGGCGGAGGCCACCACACTCTGTCTCCAATCGACTTAAGAGCTCTGTCTTCTACCAAATCTCTAATTGAGACAACCCCCACGAGCTTGCCTGCGTCGTCCACCACGAGGATGTGACGCGTGCCTCTCTCCCTCATCTTCTTTATGGTGGAGTATATGTCGTCTTCGGCCTTTGCCGTGAGCAGGTTCTCCCTTGTCCCCACCTCTATGGCTTTGGCAGACAGCTGAACGCCACTGGCCAAGGCGCGGATTACATCCCTCTCTGAGACCACGCCCAGCGGCCTTCCTGCTTCGTCCACCACCGCTACGAGACCTACGTTGTGACCAGCCATTATCTTCACGACGTCGAGCAACGTGGCTTCTTGCGTCACCGTCAACGGCGGACGCTTGACAAAAGCCCCTACCTTATCCATATTCTAAACTTTAGAACAATTTATAAACATACCTCCTCTAACCCAAGAATTTCCTATACTTCCCGGCGGCAAGCACGTTAGATTCGTTACGCGGCGACCGGAGGAGGGCTTGATATATGCCGCCGCTCCTTTCCTTTATGTCTAGGTAGTCGAGTGCCTCCTCTACCGCCTTGACCAGCTGAGGCCCCACGTATTTCTCTGCGGTGGCCGCGTCGTAAAACTGCGCGTCGTAGGTCAGCTCAGCCTTAAGCGTCGGCAGGGCCTTCAGCAGTACGTCCAGCTTGTCTTGTTTCGCCAGCTCCACTATGGTGGGGGCGTCGAGGAGAGTCGGCGGCAGACCCATGGCGTACCACGTGGCGGTGTAGACGATAGCCCTCGGCATATTAACCACCCGGTCGTGGGCCGCCACCGACCTCCCATACACGGTCCAGCTCACCCTCTCCCTCGTCGACGGGATGAGCCTAGCGACCTCCACAACCTTCGCCGCGTACTTAGACAAGAGGGCTCTGTAGTTGGACGAGGCCAGGGTAATTATGGTATCCACCTCGCCGCCGACGTCCAGCCGCAACGTCCGTAGGCAACAGGCATTGAGAAGGACCTCTCTCACAAAGCTGTACTCGTCGTAAGACACGTCGTATCTGACGGCAGATTGGATAGTGACTGTGTTGAAACCGGCGTACTGCACCGTCTCCATATGCACCAGACGTGGGTTGTTTATCCCGCCGCGGAACGGCGGAGACCCCATCCCCAAGATGGGGAATATCTTAACGCCCAGCCTATCCTCGACGCGGTGAAGAGACGACAGCAGTTTTACAATAGCCAAGGCTGAGGCCAGGTGACCGTACTTCACGGCGGAGTCCGACTTGCCGAGGAAAAGCCTGATGTGCTTCGGCTTCTCCTCCATCTTGGAGATCAAAGTGCCGAGGAG
>JAJHQT010000094.1 GCA_020833205.1 Pyrobaculum sp. | reverse complement strand
GTCCTCAATGTGGAAAAGACGTGCTACGTCTATATAGGCAGGAGAGGTTCTTCTCCAAGAAATACCGGGGGAGAGTCATTGAGAGCATATACGCGTGCCCCGCCTGTAGCTTCAAAGCCAGGAGGATTGACTTACTCGACTAGCTCTCAAACATAACAAATAATGTAAAGCAGGTAACCCTCTGTAAAGCGTCTAACTACGACCCGCAACGCCCAGCTAGAGTATCCTCACGTACTCCCTCGCCGCCGTGGTGTATGCCAGCAGGCCCTTTGGTCTGTACACCTCTCTCATCTTCTCCTCATACTCTTCGTATCGCTTAAACTCTAGACCTCCCTAACCGAGCCGTTTTGGGCGCAGTACGCCTTCGGCGGGTTTAGGAAGAGGCAAGCCTCCGACCCGTCCTTTGCCACATACACCTCTACCATGTAGGGGTGGAGGATGCTCATTGACCTCTGCCTCACCACATCAACCATCCATGGATATCTACGCAGAACCTTTGCAATTTCCACCAGCCTAGGGCAAGGCAAGGGGCTCTCTAACGCTGAAAGGCTTCGAAAAGGAGGTCGAAGTGGAGGGCAGAAGGCACGTGGTGAAGGTAATAGACGGGAGCGCCGAGTTCGATGTAGGCAAAAGCGGTAAGAAATTGCTAAGGATTAAAATGACTGCTGAGGTGGGCGGCGTAAGGCGCGACTACGTGATTACCTTCGGCAAATATAGAGCCGACAACAAGGTCGTGGGCTTTGCCGCCGCCAGGGCCGACGCCCCCGGCGGCAGGGATACAGACGCCGAGAGGTTCTCAGCGCTGGTTAAGGCCCTGACGGGGAAGAAGCCAAGGATACGCCGGAAGAGCGACGGCACAATAATGATAGAGTGCTACGAGGGGCATCTGGAGGGCTTCATGAGCTACGCCGAGCTTGCAGACGCCATCGAGAGGTGGCTAGAGGAGATGGGCTGATGAGTCCCACCCATGGGCCTCCTGAAAGGGGGACACCGCATCTCTCGCACGAGACCGAGCTCAGCCTACCTCGTGCTTCTCTTCGCCAGATATTGCGCATATATTTGACAGCCGTTGCCGCAGTTGATGCAGTACTTCTCCAGCTGAGTCCTCCTCATTAAGCGCTTTGGTGGTGCAACTTTAGGGTAAGAAGTACTTATTGTATTAACGGCTCGGCGTTTGCGTCTATCTGCTTAACGATCCTCCTAAGTAGACGGGGCAGTTGTGTCTTTGCGACATCTTCGCGTATTATGGCCACGGCCGCCTCTTTGTGGCCGCCGCCGGTCCCCAGAGACTTAGCTAATGTAGCCACGTCGAAGCCGCGGGACCTCATTACCACGTGTACGCCGTCTTCCTTCCGCGAAGCCACCAGGGCGATGCTACACCCGATGGACAACAGAAGCGACGCCACGTCGGCCTCGTAGGCGCCCACGTGCGATGTACATATCACGCCGAGGGAGGACCTATAAGCCTCTAGCCTCTTCATCCCTTTCAACAACGCCACGACTCTCTGCGGCTCTTCCGCTTTCTCCTCTTCTCTTATTAAATCGCCGAGAGTGCCTCCGGTCTTTTCAAGCAACTTCGCCAACAGCTTGAGGGTCTCTGCGTCGGCTCTCTTCAGCCTCACAGTGTCGGCATATATGCCCAGCACCGCCAATTTGGCCACCTCAGGCGTTAATTCCACGCCTGCCTCTTCAGCGAGTTTTAAGGCGATCTCTGTACAGCTGGGCCTCTGCACCACAATGCCGGGTATGTCGTCGCCGACGTGATGATGATCTATTTTGAAATATCTCCCTCGCAACGGAGGTATTTGGCTCAACGACGCGACGTCAACCAACACGTACAAGTCAACGTCGTTTGGCAACTCCCTAGTGCAGCCCTCAAGCTGAGGCCCCTCTGGACATACAACCGCCGCCACCGTGACTCCTAGCCTCTCCAGCACCAGTTGTAACACCTTTGCGCACGCCAACGCGTCTGCGTCGGCCCGCCTATGCGTCACTACGGCGGCCCTCCTGGCACCGCCAAGCAACTCAATCACTTGGCGAAGCATCTGGCGATCTCGCTACGCTCTATCGGCCAACCTCTCTCGCGTATCACGTCGGCTATGCACACGCCCAGCTCCGCAGCCTCGTCGGCAACCTTCTGTAGATAGGAATCGTCGACCAAGACGCCCGCCTCTATATCCACATCTACCTCCACCCCCTCCTCTGAAAAAGAGACAGAGACTGTGACGTGTTTCGCGGCGTCGCCCAGCTTTTTCTCCACGTACCTAGCCACCTCGGAAGAAATAAACTCAACCCTCTCCACCTCGCTCCACTATCCTCCGCCCTTGGCGGCTTCGGGGGAGCCGCCCCTCAACTTGGCCAGCTCCTTGTTGATCTCCTCTCTCAGCTTCTCGATCTGCTCCCTCAGCATGGACTCTTGCTTAGTCAAGGTCTTCACGTGTAGCTCCAGCAACTCCTTCCTGTCTTTCAGCTCCTGAAGCGCCGCGTCTCTGGTCTGCGGAACCAGGAAGTTCCCAACGCTTTTATATATCCTAGCCTCCTGCGGAAGCTTCTCGATTTCTGAAAGGGCTTTCTCAACCTCCTTCAGCTCAGCCTCGTACTGTTGCTTCCTCAACAACACGCTCTGTAGCTGGGCTTGTGCCTGGTTAAACCTGTTGGCGAGGTCCTGCAGAGACGGTGGGATCTGCGCCATCGGCAAAGTACTTAAGCTCCTATATAAATATTTAGAGTGCGGCCACGTGCTCTACGACGTACAAAACGCGGAATACCGTGTGTAACAACGACCTAAGGCTTGAGGCGTCGGCGGCCTCCGCCACTATCTTCCCGTCTTCAACATATACGCGGCCCCGGCCAAAGCGTACTTCTCGCTCCAATATCCTAAAGACCTGTATTGCAAGATCGTTCTCCCCTACGCTAACCTCTAATCTATACATCTGTATATTACTTTCTTTATTTTAAGCGAAGAGGCCCTTGGCCCTAGATCGGGACCTAAAAACTCCACAACGTAGCCCTCCCCCTTCTTGATCAGAACCACTGTGTCAAAACGTCCCTTGACGGCGTCTAGGTCGTAGAGGAGGGGGTATTGAAAAACTTCGGCAAATATGTCGCCGAGCTCGCCTCTGGTCAAGTCCACAATTACGGCGCTCCTAGCCGGAGGTCTCCTCGCCGCAAAAACAGGGAAGTCCCTCCTCGTCCTCACGCCAGATATCAACAACATATACGGCTTCCACGCCCCGAGACCTACGTCGTAGAACAGCAGAGCAGACGGCATCCCGCGTCTGTCCCATATAAACGCGATGTACCGAGCCCCGCAAGACACAGCCTCCTCCAGCAAAGCTGTAAACGACTTCTTACCCCTAACAACTTTCGCGGTGCCCGGAAGCGAG
>JAJHQT010000093.1 GCA_020833205.1 Pyrobaculum sp. | reverse complement strand
GTCGATCCAGAAGCTGGGCCTTCTGTCGTACATGTTGTATACGATGAGGTTCCTCGCCTCCAGCTCACTGGCAAGCTCCTCCGGCGCGCCGCCGGCCCAAAGCACCTCCGGATCCTCCACCGCCGCCTCAAGCCACCTCCCCCACCGCCTAACAAACTCCGCAGATAGTTGCTTGTTCTGCATTAAGCGGAGCACCACCTCCTCGGCATTCCACCCAGCCTTATACAACCTCAGCAACATCTCCGGATTGCCGCCGGTGAGCCTCCACACCTCTTCGAAAGAGGGCTTGGGGCCAGGGATTCTCTCGTACAGTTGCTGGAACCCCTCCCTTGGCATGTTCCACATGGGCATTATGTCGGCCCACCTATGGCGGCCGATTTCACTTCTCGACACGCCTTCGCTAGTTGCCACCAGCACGACGATTTTTTCGTACCTATATACAGGGTGTTCTATCATGTTTAGCAGTCCTTTTACGTATGCGGCGGCTTTGTCTAGGCCGATGGCTTGGAAGACGTCGTCGGCGATGACGGCGATTTTCCGCCTCCTCTTCTTGAGGATCTCCCGCGTGAGGTCAAACACCGCCAGCGCCAGCCGGCCCCACCTCTCATCCTCCAGAGTCTTCCGCACAAGTTTTAGGAAAAGCGACTTGACGTCTGGATCATCCACATCAGCCAAGAAGACCTTGTCTATGGGGTGGAGGTAGAAGACGTCGTAACCCAGCTCCCTCAGCCCAGAAGCCGCCTGCCGCAGAAAGGCAGTCTTGCCGCAGCCCTCCGGGCCGAAGATTACGACGGGCCACCTCGTGCTTTTCTCAGCCCACTCTACCACCTGCGCAAGAGCGCGGTCTCTATCTATAAACTCCGTCTCGACACCGGGCGCGATTTCGACTCTGATCCTCTTCACGTCTTTTAAATGGGCTTTAAATAAAGCTTTAGCACTGTCAGAAGCTATTGAGAGCCGCAGTTGCGCCGAAGTTGTAACGCCGGTAGCCGGAGACGCTCCAGCGCCTTCAACGCGCTAAGGCCTCCTTCACCTCCCCCAGCGCCTTTTCCAACTCGTCGGTCCATTTAACGCGCCCTCTAAGGGCCTCTACCCGCCTAGCCACTTCTGCGGCGAGCCGCCGGGTGTACTCCGCCGCCTCCTCCCTGTTTCTAAACTTGGAAAGAGCCATGTCCGGATCTGGGCCGTGATATTGGTAGTCGTGTAGGTCAAGAGCTAGGGAGGTCCACGCCGCGACAGCTTCATGTCCTGCCTTCTCAAGCAGAAGCGAAAGAACAACCATCCTAGACGTGGGAACCCGCGGCACGGCCCTAGACTCAAGCCACTTCCTCTCCTCTTCGGAGCTGGCCAGGGCCTTAAGCTTGCCCAGCTCCAGCCGCAACAAGACGGCTAAAAGTGCTTTCCAGGCCTGGAATGCCTTACACGCGGCGTTCCGCGTCAACCCCTCCTCCAAGAAGCGGAGAGCGAGACGAGCCTCTCCCAAAGTCTCAAGAAGCCCAGCCTCGACATAGCCCTCGTCAGAGGGCTTAGGAAGAGGCCTCTCCACAAGCTCTACAACCATGGAAACCTCTGCTGTTCATTTTAAAAGCTTAGATACCGCCGGGCCCCGCAGACGCCGCGGCATAACGTAAAGGCTTCGCCTCCCCGCGTCTTTTTACGCTAGACGCGGGACACACCGGCAATAACGCTTATCCCTTTACGTAAACCTGCAACAAAAACACACTATCCCCAAGCCTCTGCCGAGTACACCCTCAGCAGTCCGCCTCTGAACCCCACGTACTGCGGTGCGGCTGTGTATCTACAGCCGTATCTTGCCAGCACGGCGCCGTATTGATCCCGTATTATTATATCGCCGAGGCCGTTAAGCGGTCTGAGCTCTACATATCTCGCCGCCGGTAGAGAGCCAAGCGGCGTAGACCCGCCGCCGCAAAGCGCCTTGAATCGGCTTCCGCTGAGACACACGCTGAATATTACATTCAACGAAGAGTTGAAAACCACATACATCCCCACGCCGGTGAAATTAGCCACGCAGGTCAAGGCGCGGGTAGGCGTGGTAATAAACGGCATAAACGCCATTACCAAGCTCAACATCAGTAGGTAGTTGTAGGACTGCCAGACGTACTTTCCCGCCTACGCCCAAGCCACCCGGCGGAGGACAGGCGCCATATTGCACAGCTAGGCGGTCCCAGTAGATCCAGAAGCCGTCGTCTGCGTAGCCCGTGTTGTCCACCGCGACATCCACGATTGCAATGACGCTTATACAGGTCGTAGCTCCCAGATAGTTGTTACCAGCGGCTATATACTGCGCTTAGGTGCACCGGCTATCCTTCTTCGCGGGCCCCAGCAGATGTGCGTAGGCTGTGGAGGAGGCAACCAGTGCGAAGAGTAGATACGTCTACTCAGCCTCCGGAATGCGAGACACAGCGTGCTTTTCTGATGTTTTGCAGAGGTTTGACTCAACCGCCAAAGATTGCCGCCCTGCGAAGCCGCCGCAGTGCCGGTGGCGAGTCTATACATCTCATGGTTGCGGCTCACCTCCTCCGTCGCTGGGGCCGGGAATGTATCCACTGGCAACGAAATAAGGCACCGTCGAACTTGCAGAAATAAACCCCCATGATCCGCCACAGGTACCGGAGCCCCAGTTAAAATTATCGCATCTATACGCCCCGTCTATGGTTGGTATATAAGCATCATTTCCTCCGGGGGGCCCCACGACAAACACCAAAACTGAGGAGCCGGTACGTTGGTAATACCACACCTCCACAGAAACATCTCCGACACATGAAGAAATAGACCAACTATAAAACCGAGGGGTGGTTGCCGCGGGGCTCCATCCCGTGTCTACGCTACAGCTTGGAATACGCACGTAGACACTATCGTCGTACCAAGCCCCAATCCGCAACCCACCCCAATGAGGCGGGATAAAGAGTCTACCTGTGAAACTAACCGCGTAGTTAGGCCAGCTACCGCCCGACAACCAATAAGCCGCCCACTTCGGCGCCTTGTTACTACCCGCGGCAGATGTGAAATATGGGCCTCTTATGGAGAATACGTCGGATTGGGCACCAGGGGCGTTCAACCAGAAGTATATGGCTCCCACGCTCCAAGCGCCCCTGTAGACATACCGGGAATCACCCGGAGGAGGCGGCGTCGGGGAGCCGGGATGCCTGTAGACTTGTGCTTTTAAACTCCACTCCTCTGGTTGTGGTACTCTCACTGTAATTGCCGCTACGGGGTTCCCGTTGCAACTGAGCTGCAACGTTGCAGAGTTGCCGAAGACGTCTTTGTCCGGCCTAACCCGGAGGGAGGCGGTAACTGGATAGGTGCCTGGCGGTATCGTGGCCGACAGCGGGCCGCCGTCGTACACTAGATAGCCGCCAACCCATATCTTGACGACCTCCATAAAGTCCGGCATTGGCTCTGTAATAGTCACCGAGGCGGTGCCGCCGGAGAC
>JAJHQT010000092.1 GCA_020833205.1 Pyrobaculum sp. | reverse complement strand
CCTTCGCCGCAAGCGCCACCGCGGTGCTCCACGCCAACGCCGTGCCCGTCTTCGCCGATATAGACAGGGAGACCCTCAACCTCGACCCGGCCTCCGTCGAGGAGAAGATCACCGACAAGACGAAGGCAGTGGTGGTGGTGCACCTGGCTGGGATGCCCGCCGAGATGGACGCGTTTATGAAGATCGCCGAGAGATACGGCGTTAAGATCGTGGAGGACACTGCGCAGGCCCTAGGCGCTGAGTGCCGGGGGAGGCGGGTGGGCTCCATAGGACACATATCCACCTTCAGCCTATACGCCACCAAGCACATCACCTCAGGAGAGGGGGGCGCCGTCGCCACCGACGTGGCGGCCTACGCCGAGCGGGCCAGGCTGATTAGGGCACACGGCGAGGTGAGGAAGTACAGCTACGAACTGCTGGGCTACAACTACAGGATGACCGAGATGCAGGGGGTCCTCGCCTACTATCAACTCAAGCAGTGGCCCGAGATGCAGAAGAGACGGGAGGCCTACGTAAAGGTCTTGCTGGAAGAGCTGGCGCCGCTGGAGGGAGACTTGCTGACGGTGCCGAGGCCGAGGCCCTACATGAGACACAGCTGGCATCTGGTGCAGATCCTCCTCGCAGTGGAGAAGCTCGCAAAGCCGAGGGACTACGTGGTGGAGGCGTTGAGAGCCGAGGGAGTGGGCAACGTCTTCGTGGCCTATCCAGTCCCCCTCTACAAAACTCCTCTCTTCCAGCGGCGGGAGGGCCACGGCCTCGGCTGCCCCTGGAGCTGTCCCTTCTACGGGAGAAAGACGGAATACAGACCTCTTCCCAATGCAGAGTGGGCGGCGGAGCGGGTGCTGTCGCTTCTCGTGATGCCGAATTTAACTGAGCAAGACGCTGTGGACACCGCGGCGGCTTTTAAGAAGGTGTTGACGGCGTTGAGGAGGTGAGCTCAAGGGCGTCGCCGTATATACGCCTCACGTTTTCTACGCATATCTTCTGCATCTCGTCTGCCGAGAGCAGGCCCTTTTCCACATACTGCCTGAGCTTGGCGGCAAGCGTCCACGGCGGTATGACGGCCCCCGGCCGAGATCTGTCGTCTATGTAGTCGCTCTCCACCACGAAGACGGGGCCTGCCCTGAGCGCTTCTTCAAACTCGCCCTTGCGGCCTATGGGGACGGAGGGGGAGAGACCTTTCGCATAGGCATAGCCCGCCAAGGCCCCCTCAACGTGGTGCATCACCACCTTGACGGGGTTTATGCCGGCCTTCTTTGCAAGCTCCGCCACGGAGTCTACCGTGGCCTGTCCCCCGCGTTCGAGGTGGAGATGCACCACTGCGTCTACGTCTCTCGCCCGCTCCATGGCGTAAAGCATTACACGGTTGCAGAGCTCCACCAAGCCGGCCTCCACAGGCCAGTGGGGGCGTCCGAACTCCCCCAGCCCCACCGCCCGCCCCTCCTCTACGTACCTAGCCGCCAGGTCCACCGCCCACCGCATGAAGTCCTCCACCTCTCCCACGCCCCACCCGGCTTCTATAAGCTTGACGCATTCAGCGGGGTGGAGACCCACCACGGCCCCCGACACAAGGCCAAGTCTTCTTGCTATCTCTACATTCTCCACCGTCTGTTCGTACAGCTTGACCACCCAGTCTCTGTCTCCCGGCCTCCCCCCTATGGACCAGGTCAAGAGGGAGACGAAGACGATGCCGCGTCCCCCAGCCGCCTTGAAGCGGCGCGCTACTTCCTCTGGGCCAAGCCCCGTAAATTTGTTGGCATGGGCGTGGTTGTCGAAGGCGCCGACAAGTTCCACGGCTGTAATAAAATAGTTTAATAATTTAAGCGTCGACGTTCAAGGCGTATGGCGGCACCGTAACTCGGCGATGACCAGCGAAAGACGCGTAGAAGTTGACCGACGTCAACGCCTCGGCCGTTGAGACGGTGCGGCTTCAGCTGTGGAAATCTAAGTTTTCTCAACTAGACGCCGGGCCGCGGCGTCTTGCCGGAGTCTAGCTACTAGTGGATAGCGCCGCTCAAGACCTGGCGGCGGCTGACGCGTTAAGCATGTGTTTATGGCCTTCTTGGCGTAGTTGGGGGTGACGCGGCCTCAGCCCTCTCGAGCTGTCTTCACGTGTCGGCAGCGCCTGGCTTCATCACGAACATTATTTATGTAGCTACTTAAAACTTATCTACAGTGGTGCTCGACGTGTATATAGTAACGTATATAAAGTGACCTCTGCGACGTCTTGTGGACCCGGTTGAGATGTTTAGGGCTTTCTACTACTCTTTGGGCGTCCCCCTGCGTTCGGTCATAGAGTATAAAATACGGAAGAGAGGCGGTTCGCTCTCTGAAGTTTTTGAAAGGCCGTGGCTACTGCTCCACTACATAGAGCTTGAGCTGGGCCGGCACAACGCCGAACTTCTAAACACGCTTTTTGTGGATTTTGCCAGGAAGTACAAAATTGACTCTAGGGTGGCGACTGAGGCGCTTCGTAGCCCCGAGGGGTGGCGTCGATTTGCGGAATACGTGGGGGGGTTATGAGAGAGCTGTTTCGTGGATTTTCTCTAATGTACGGCCCTCCTGGTTCTGGAAAGACTTCGTTGGCGTTGTATGCGGCGGCACAGATGGGCCAGAAGGTGATGTATGTGGGATTTTACGAAACTGCAGACAAGGTGCAGGAAAAGATCAAGGGGCTTGGCTTAGACCTGTCGAAGTTTGTGGTGTTGGACTACCTCTCTATCTCTAACGTAGATGTTCTATTGTCTAATGTTGTTGATGAATATGAAAAAACGTCGCCAGATGTGGTGATTCTCGACGGCATAAACGCCCTTCCGCAGTCTAGAGAAGCGGCGGCTTCTATATATCGCATATTTCAGGCCCCCACAATAGCCATAGGCGAAGAACAGATCGCCGGCTCCCACTTTGCATATGTAGCGGACACCTTGCTGGAGGTTAGCCAAGTGTTCCACCGGGGGGCTCGCTACAGGAAGATAAGAGTGGTGAAGACCCGGCTGGGGCCTAGCCCCGGGGCCGAGTTCTACTTCACCATTTCTAGACGCGGCGTCCGCATCGTCCCGAGGTGGTCTCAAAGCCGCCTTGGCAAAGAGGTCGTCGCATCTCCCTCCGGCAAGAGGGTGGTCTTCGCCGAAGATGTGGCTGAGTCGTTGGTCCGCGCCGCGTTTAGACGCGGCAGACCAGGCGTCACGGCTGGTAGCAGAGTAGGCGTCTTTCTCTGCGAGCATCCCATCTGTCTCCGGATAAGCGCCGCGTATTTATGCGACTACATGGATAACGCTAAAGTGGGCGTGTTGTCCACTTACCCATACATCAGGACAGCGGCGGCACATATGGGATGCAGCGTAAATGAGGAGGTGGTGCCGGCCTCTGCATTGGGAGAGGACTTGGCGCTTGAGGAGGCGCTGGAGCGGATAGGCGACGCGGCAGTGGTGTTCCTCTACGGACTTGAAGAGGTGTTGCATATGTATGGGCTGGAGAGAGTT
>JAJHQT010000091.1 GCA_020833205.1 Pyrobaculum sp. | reverse complement strand
CAGAAGTTCCCCCGCACCTTCCACACCCTGAAGCTGATGCTGGAGGCCGCAAAGGACCCAGTCTCAGTCTCCATGAGCAGAGACGCGCTTGAGGCGGGCTTCGGCATAGACTTCGGCGCCTACGCCGTCTTGGCGGTCCCAGAGCTCGAGCCCTACGTGCTTAAAGGCCTTGAGAGACACTACGCCGAGGCCAAGAAAGCCGCCGAGGCCGCGGCCGCCGGCAGATACGCCGTGATAAAAGGCCCCCTCACCGCCGTCGCCGCCGAGGACCATATACCCCCAGGCCCCCTCTGGAACGCCCTCCAAGATCTAGGCGTCCTCACAGCCGCCGAACCCGCCTTCGTCGTAGTTAAAGACAGGAGAAACCCCGGCGCCTACACCCTCTGGCGCCCCGACAGACACGCCAACGCCGTAGACTTCAGAAGGCTCCAAGGCCCAGAGGTGATCTTCAAACACGCCACAGGCTTCCTCGCAGTTGTGAAGGCTGAAAGCGCCGAAGCCGCCGCCAGACAAGCCCTAGCCCAGCTCCATGCATGACGAGATATTCGCCGACCTAGCCGGCCTGGACCTCGGCGAAGCCGTGGCGGAGATAGGCGCAGGCCACGGCACAACCACCCACTGGCTCCTCGCCCGCGGCCACAGGGTATGCGCCGTGGACATAGATCCAGCTGCCGTGGCCCACCTAAAAACCGCCTTCAGACACTTCGTAGAGGCCGGGCTCCTCAAGGTGATACACGCCCCCGCCGAGGCGCTTCCGCTGGGCGACGGCGAATGCGACTCCGCAGTGTCCGTAGCCGCCCTCCACCACATACGCCACGTGGAACAAGCCCTCCGTGAGATGGAGCGAGTCGCCAGGAGACTTGTGGCCATATACGACTGGACCCCTGAGTCCGCTGGCTACACGAACCCACACAGCCCCCAAGAGCTCAGGCAGAAAATGGAGGAGGCTCTCTCCGTCGCCCAGCACCTAGGCTACAAAATTAGCCGCCGCAAGCTCTGGTACAGACTACTGAAAATCCGCCAGTGACTGCGAGAAAGGGAGGTACCCGTCTAGCTGAAGAGCACTTATGGTGTCTGCGGAGAGGCTGGGTTGACGTCTTTATGAGAACCTAGGCCGTTGCTTCAACAGCAGGCGGGTCTAGAGCATAAATCTAATAGACCCCCCTACCTCATGCATATGCGTCTTCTGCTGTGGGTCTTGTTGCTGGGGGTGCTGGTGTTTGCAGTTAGCCCCATCAGGCTTGAAGTCAGCACAGTGTTGGTTTCGCCGGTGAACACAACGAAAATAGTGGACTACGTCAAGTCGGCTAAGAAGGCTGTGTATATGGAGGTGTATGTCTTCACCTATAAGCCGCTGGCTGATGCGCTTGTGGATGCGGCTAGGCGGGGGGTGGACGTCTATGTGGTTCTGTCGGCTAGGGTCTACGGCGGGGTTCCCCAGCAGGCCAGAGACATAGCGAAGTATCTCGAGGACAACGGGGTCAAGGTGAGGTGGAACGGAGATTTCCCCAACGTCCACACGAAGCTGTACGTCATCGACAACGAGACTGTGATAATCGGCAACATAAACCCAACCACCTCCGGCTTCAGGAATAACAAAGGCGTCATGCTGGTGATAAGAAACGCAACGCTTGCGCGCCAGCTGGCGGCCATAGTGCTGAACGACTTCCACGGGCGGTACCCCCGCTACAACTTCCCCGGCGTCTTGGTATCCCCCATAAATTCCCAGGAGGGTCTGGAGTGGATCCTTACGCAGAAGGGCGACCTCTACATCGCCATGGAGCAGATCTACATGGACTCGGGCCTCGTTCCGTACGTCCTGCAGTACCCTAGGTACTTCGCCGTGGTTGCCAGGACAAACGCCGACATAAAAGCGGCGATCGACCAGGACTTGGTGGCGAAGATCATCGTGGTGGGGCCCTACGTCTACGTGGGCTCCATCAACATCGGCTACTACTCCATCCAACGCAACAGAGAGGTAGGCCTTCTGATATACAACCCGCAGCTGGCCGACCGCCTAAGGGCGCTGATCCTCCAGTGGTATGTGGAGGCAGGCGGCGAGGTGCCGACACAGACCACGGCCACGCAACCAACCCAGCCCGCAGCCACCACGACGGCTCGGGAGTCGGCGGGAGGCGGGATACCCCTCTGGCATGTCTTGGCTTGGCTGGTGGTTATAATCCTTGCCGCGTTGTTTGTTATCTGGATGAACAGAAGGCGGCCTTAAACGCTTTTAAGGCGGCACGTTGCGTGTGGTGTGAAGATCGAGCAGTACCTGGTGCTGGAGGCCATCGAGGCTGGGAAGGCGCCTGAGGAAATCGCAGAGCTTCTGGACCTGGAGCTTCACGACGTCTACGCCGTGATTCGGCTTCTGGAGGAGAGGGGGCTGGTGAAGAGAAGGCCCACCTTCTTCGGGGAGCGATACGTCTTGACCGAGGCGGGGCGGAGGCAGCTGGAGGAATGGCGCCTGGAGGTGCTGGGGAGGGCAGAGGAGGTTGCGCGGCTGAGGAGAGAGGGAAGGGAGCATGAGGCGCAGAGCCTCATAGACCAGCTCCTCCCGGCGCTACCCGTCTTGGCGGTCTTAGGCGTGTTGTCTCTCGCCCTGTGGAAGCTCCTAACTAGCCGCCTACCTGTTGGCGAAGACAAGTAGACCGCGCCACTCCGGCGGAGACATATCAAAGCAACGCCTCCGGCGTTGAGGTGCCGAGTCTCACCCTGGCTGGGTCCTCTCCAAACCCCACCGCCTCTATTATGGCGCGGGCTTGTTCCTTGGTCCTTATACCGCCGGCCATCTTGACGCCGAGTTTGTAGCCCCTCTCCCTTACGTATCTGGCGATGGCGGCGGCGCGCTCCGGCGTGGAGTGTGTAGGGTTGCCCAGCTGCCTCGCGTAAGTCTCTTCGGCGAAGCCCGTGGAGCTTTTTATGAAGTGTGCGCCCGACTCAGCCACTAGGTCGTACACCCTGTGCCGCTCCTCGTCGGTGAGGTAGGGCTCCTCCACTATGACCTTAACCACCCTGCCGCCGGCGGCCCCCACCACGCTGATTAGATCACGCCGCACCTCCGCCCACCTCCTAGACTTGACGAGGCCTATAGGCGCCACCACGTCCAACTCCTCGGCCCAGTCGGCAAGCCAACTCACCAACTTGACCCGGAGGGGAGTCGGCATGGCGCCGAAGGGGAAGTCCACCACCGCGCACAGCTTAACCCGCCGCAAGGAGTCTCGCACGTACGGGACGTAAAGGGGGTTTACGCAAAAGGAGGCCACGCCGAGTTTCTCCGCCTTCTCTGCGCCCAGCCTTACCTCCTCTAGAGTTAGATACGGCTTTAGGAGGGCGTAGTCCACTAAGTGAAGCATAGAGAGAGTTAGTGATATAAAAAAGTGTGTTACATCCGGTATGGAGCGCGTAAGGGCCCACCTCTTCATTAGGGGGAAGGTGCAGGGGGTCTTCTTCCGCCGCGCCATGAAAGACGTGGCTACACACTACGGCGTCG
>JAJHQT010000090.1 GCA_020833205.1 Pyrobaculum sp. | reverse complement strand
GAGGCCGCCGAGTGGGCGTTTCGACGCATCGGCGTCGCTGGGAAGAGGGTCTACGACCTCGGCTGCGGCTACGGCCGCGTCCTCCTCATAGCCTGGCGCCTCGGCGCCGTGCCCATCGGCGTCGAGCTAGACCCGCTGAGGTGGTTGATATGCAGGGTCCGGTGCAGATGCAGGGTGATCTACGGCGACATGTTCAAAACCCCGCTCTCCGACGCAGACGTGGTCTACATCTTCCAGTGGCCGTCGGTAAACGCTAGGCTTGCTGAAAAGTTCAGAAAGGAGCTGAAGCCTGGCACGTACGTCGTCTCGTATATGTGGAAAGTGCCGGGCCTGAGACTTGTGGCGCACGAGCGCAGGCTCAGGGTCTACATCTATGAGACGTAGCCCAGCGGTGTGCTAAATGCACTCCTCTGCCGTGCGGCAGTAGGGTTGATCCAGTCTCACGCTGTTTATGACGACGCCTCATGACCTGGAGAAAAACCCATCTTTAAAAACATTTCACAAAACCACTAATATTATAACGGAAAAAAGCTATAAATTAGTCAAACGACGCAGAAATGCGCAGTTTAAGACGCAGACTTTTCCAATTAACATATTTTGTTAAGACTGTGCGTAAATGCAGTTTAAGACGCCGGATTTTCAACTTGACAAATTTGTTTAACAAGGCCGAAAACCTGCCGACCTCCGGCGGCTGTGGAGACTAGACGTCTAGGCGGGGCGCCGCCGGCACATATATGTGCCGGCATGTGTGTGAGGCGTATGTGCTCACCCACCGATGCCCGCCGCCGTTTTAGACGTTAGAAATTTAAAGTAGCACCATCTCTAGCACAGACCCTCACAGACCGGACACACGCCCCGCACCTCCACCCGGCCCACACACCCCTCCCTCTTCTGCCACGGACAAGCTGATAGAGGCCATAGCCGCCTACCTGTGTAGGCACAGGTGCGTCGGTCTGCTCCGCCTCACACTCGACCTAACGCGGCGGAGGCTAGACCTCTTCGCCGAGGTAGGCGTAGCAGAGGTCGTAAAAGGTGCCGCTGTTCCACCAACGCCGGCGTAGAAGCCCGGCGGATCGCCGTCGAAGAGGCGGTATATACGCTCCGCGAGAGGGGGCTGGTTCAATACGTAGGCGAGGCGGAGGCGGAGGACAGGCCCGACCTGCTGACAGCCCGACGTGCGCCTAGTTCCTCATAGTTTTTGATTTTAAGCCTGCGGTGGGGCGGTCTGTACTCCTATCACGTGTGGGGCTGGGTGGAGGCGGCAGGCGTCCAGTCTGCGGGGGCTGTGTGGAGTAGCTTGCCGAAGGGCTAAATCTCCCCATGCCGCGGCCGTTGCTATTAACCAGCACGGCGACGCAACGCACATCGCGGCTAGGCAGGCGGAGCCGTCGTCACATAAAATAGAAAGGAAGCTGAACCGGGAACACACATCTCTGAGCAAACCGAAAACGTGACCTTTTAAAAAACTACTGGTTTTAGGATCATCAGCTGGTCACATACCACCTATTTGCAGTGGCAGGCGGCGAGAAGCGGTGCAACCACGCGTTGTATCCGATTGATGCCGTGATATCAAACGCTGTGCCAAAGATATCAAACGCTGTGTCGAAACCCTTTGCGCATGTGGTGGTGTCGGCTTTGCCGTATGCGTGTACAGACGCAGAGGGTGTGCCGTAACCGGAGACGTAGCTATTGAACCTGCAGAGCATCAGGGCCGGATCGCTCAGCGAGTATCTGGAGTGGTCCATAACATACACGGCGACTCCGTACACGACGGTGAAATACCCAGCGGCTGTCACCCTGAAGTATCCAGTCGGGGTGTTCCACTGCCCCCAGTTCTCGTCGTAAAACGACACCACGGTGAACGGCAGATTCGCGGCGACGAAGCCCACTGAGCTTTGCCCCGCGACGTAGGTGTACCTCCCGTCTCTTAACAAGGTTTTGTTGATTTCGAGCTCTCTGTATTTAACGAACTCGACAGGAAACCAGCTCGCTGAGCTGTTGTTCCACACCACCGCGTATAGCGCCGGGAACTCCGCGACCTGCGGCTCAACCAACGTGACCAGATGGGTGGCGTTAAAGCGATACGTCCCCAAGATCCTCCCCGCAATGCCAACGCGTCTCAAGACATCGCTGGCGTCTGTCTCAACGGCCTCTGCCGGCTTGAGCGAACCCTCTGGAGCGGCGTTCTCGGGCTGGTAATCCAACTGTCCCATAATCGACGTCGCGCCGCCGCTGACAAACGTGGACTTCTCGAAGTAGGACCTGGCGACCTCCTCGAGGCTCTTAAGGCTACCGTAGACGAGAACCACAGCCACTAGAAGAATTACCGCTACTATTGCCCCAAAGCCTATTCTTCTTCTCTTGGCATTTTGGAACACAATTCTATCTAAGTTGTGGGTTTTGAGTTTTTTCGGTTTTTTGTAGGTTCGGCGGTTGGCTTGAGACAACGTTTTACATTCATTTCACTCGGCGCTGGGTAAAACCGAGGCGCCGTTCTTCGGCGCCTTGAAGAAGCGAAGACGAGAAAAACTGGAAAGAGCGCCGTTCTTCGCAACGCCGGGCTTTAGGCTTCGCCGGCGCCGCCTCGGGGGAGGCCGGCGCAGGCGCCGTAGAGGCTGTGAGAAACGCCGTATTGTTGCCCACGCCGGGGACAGAGGCGTGGTGGCGGGCTGCCGTCAGAGAGGCGGTATACGCTCCGTTAGAGGGACCGGCCCAGTGCGTGCGGGAGACCGTCAACTGGACAGGTCTGCTGAAAAAAAAAAGGCCTAGGCGGTCTTCAGCTCCTTCAGCGGCTTGATCCACCCCCCGGTCGAACCTAGATTAAGATTACGGCAGAAGTGGACGGCGTAAGGCGCGACTACAAAATTACATACGGCAGATACGGGAGCAACGTGGCTAGGGCTTCGCCTACGCCAGCGCCAGGACGCCAGGAGGCAGAGAGGCAGACGCCGAGAGACTCGCCGCCGTAATAAAGGCCCTTACGGGCAAGGAACCGTGGATACGCCGCATGAAGGACGGCACAATAATGATAGTATGCGGCAGGGAGCATCTAGACGGCTTCAGGCGCTATACAGAACTCGCAGACGCCATAGAGAGGTGGCTAGAAGAGACGGGCCGATGAACGCGTTGGGAATAACGTTTTCCTTTAGGTCTCGTGGTTTAAGCGGAGGCAGTGCGGTCTCTGGGGGCGAACGTATATTAAGATTGGTATTTGAGGTACTGTGAGTGAGCTGTCGCGCTTCTTTATAGAAATTGCCGAGCGGTGGCAGAGGAGGTGGCGGGAGGCCCGGGTCTTTGAGCCCGAGCCGTCGCCGGGGACGCCGAAGTTCTTCGTCACGGCCGCCTACCCCTACCCCAACGGCGCTATCCACATAGGCCACGGCAGGACCTACCTAATTGCCGACGTTTTGGCGCGGTTCAACCGACACATGGGCAGGTTCTCGCTGTTTCCCATGGGCTTCCACTACACAGGCACGCCCATACTCACAATAGCCGAAGTCATAGCGGCGGGGGACAAGACGGTGATGGAGGAGTA
>JAJHQT010000089.1 GCA_020833205.1 Pyrobaculum sp. | reverse complement strand
GCTCCAGCTGTCCTTGGCGAATCTTATCGAAACCCGCCGAACCTCGGGGCTGGGCTTGCGGACGCGGCCGTCTCTCTTCAGCGCGAGAAACGACCTTCCCGTCTCTACGCCTTGGTTCATAGCCTGCTGGATCAGCTGGGCGGGCAGAGGGCACTGCTCTCTGAAGCGGCGGTACAGCTCGTTGTATTTCTCCTTTTCCAGCGTCTCCCTCTCTGCGACGTAGGCCGCGACTTCTTCCACGATGCGGCGGTATTGTTCCTCTACGGCGGAAAGCTCAGACGGCGGGTTCTCCACCTCCACAGCCACCGCCCTCCTCACACACTCCATGCCCCCACCATCCATAAAAACTTTGACGAGCCACATCCCTGCCCTAAAGGGCGAGACTTTCCACTATCTGTAAAGAGACAGGCCTACACGTTGGGCCTCGGGCTATTCATCCTAGGCGCTTTAGTTGCAAGGGCGTTGCATTTAGTTCAACATATAGATTTCTTTAGTTCCACTTGTTCATGTTGCGGTGTGTCGGTTCAACTTATGCTATCTGTCTCGGCATTTCAGTTCAAAATGCTAGCTGTTAGTTCAAAAAGCCTAGCCCTCGCTGACGTGTAGCCGGCTGGTCGGTTCTTTTAAAGCGTATGCAGACAGTAGGGCGGCTCCTTCCGGCAGGGGGTTGAAACAAAGAAGTGAGAGGGGGCAGATGCGGAAAAAATCAAAATTGTTGAATCTCGCCGGAAGGGGCTTCAAGGGCAGGGCTTTATTTCAAGGCAGTCTGTGCAGAACTTCCCCCCTAGGAACTCCAATGACCTAGCGGGTAATCGAGATGTTCTTCATCTCCTCTAGGAGCTTGGCGCCGGGTCCCTGGAAGTATCTGTAGACGGGCTCCAGCAACTGTGTCAACGCCTCTGCGGCGGCGTTTTTTAGATCGGCGGGGTGGATCTTCCCCTCTCTATACATGGCCTCCAGCTCCTCGTATCTCCAGACCTCCACGTCTCCGCCGTATTGCGGAGGCCTTCTAATGACGAAGGGGGTTTTCCTCTCCTCCCTAAAGGCGGCTATGTGGATCAGCTCGAGGACGGGGTTGTACTCCACCTCCCGGGGCGGGCAGTAGGCCCTTGCTATCTTCTGCCTAACCTCCTCGGGGCTGTCGTGGACAAATATGGCGCTCTGCGGGATGCTTTTGCTCATCTTCAACTCGCTGAGCTCCTCCTTGCTGCCGGGCTTCGAGGTGATGTTAAGCGCCGGCAGAAGCTTGTGATGAAGCGCCACCGGCTTTATCCGCCTGTCGTCTACCTTCAGCGGGTAGAACCTAATCTTATGCGCCACCTCCCTCGCCAGTATGTGCGCCCTCCGCTGGTCAACGCCGCCGTGTGGTATGTGCGCCTCCAGCGCGAACACGTCGGCGACCTGGAGGGGCGGATACACGAGGTAGGCCAGGGGGATGGACTCGCCCATCTTCCTGCCCAATATGGTGAGGCTGTGCCTCACCTGGGAAAGAGTCAGGTGGCGGGTTATGTCCATAAGGAGGAACCAGTACTCGTCGTTGTGGTGATACAGGTCCGATCCCAGGACGAACCTTGTGGCGTCGGGGTCGCCGCCGAGCACCTCGATTATCTTCTTAAAGGCTTCCACGTAATACGTCACCGCCACCTTCCTAATTACATCTAGGTCACCTCCCAGTTTGTTGTTTAGCCAAGAATGTATATCGGCTAGGAAGATCTGGGTCTTGACCCCCACCTTCTGCAGATCCACCACCTTAGACATACTGACGACGCCCGTGCCGATGTGGATAAGTCCGCTTATCTCAAATCCTATGTAGTGCTTCAGCCTGTACCCCACCTGAAACAGCTCCCTCAGCTCCTCCGCGGTGAGCACCTCCTCGGTTGGGTACCGCAGCACAAGCGAGATCTTCTCCTCAACGTCCATAGAGCTGGAAAAACCTGTATATATTAACCGTTGCGTCCAGACCTGTGGATGCCGCGGACTGCCTCAACAAGGTGCTGAGGGGGGAGGCGCCGAGCGACGTGCTCATCGCCAGAGGACATGTGAACGTCACTGCGACAAACAGGAGGACGCTTGAAATCAGCAAGGATCCCTACGTCACGCGCCGCGGCGACTGCATAGTGGCGTGTTGCGCCGAGAAGGCCGCGGGGGAGCTAAGGAGAGAGGTGCTACGGGCGCTCGCCTCCAGAGGCGTCGTGGTGGTGGTAATAGATGCAGGCGACGTGTGGGACGTCGTGACCGGCGAAGCCCCAGGCGCCGTGCCCACCTCGACATGGCGCATGGTGGTGAGGAAAAGCAGATACGTAGACGACTCAACGCTGGCCGTGTCGGCAGACAAGGCCGCCGCAGACCTAAACAGGGCGCTGGTAGCCAAGCTACGACAAGGAGCCCCCTTGCGGGTTGTGGTGGGGATCTGCTACTAGCGGCTCCGCCTAGCCGGGCTTGACGCCGCATCAACCGCGTCCTTCGCCGTGGAGCCACACGGCGCCTCAGTCAAATATCTCGTCAAAAAGATCGAAAATATCTTCTTCTTTTTCTCACGCCACTCCTCCTCCCACTCTCTATAGCGTTCATCGCTGTAGTACTCCTCCCTGTACTCCCTGATTTTGGCGATGAGCTTTTGTAGCTCACCGCCGTCAAGCCACACGCCGCCGCACTTTGGGCATGTATCCACCTCGACCTCATACACAACTCTTGGCCGAAGCTCAACCCCACAGATCGGGCACAACTTCATAGTAGACAGAAAACTACGCTTAGTTAAACTTTTCGGCCAAGCGGCGGGCCTCGGCACGTGGCCCCCGAGAAGCAGAGCGGGGCGACTTTACTGCGCCTAGAATGAGAACCCGCGAATACGAGCAAAGACCTTTACAAATTGGAAAACATCCGAACACGGAGGGGGTTAGGCGGAGAACGCTAATTGGAATACACCTCAACAGCCCTCCTCACGTCGTCTCTCCTGGGCTGAGTCCTGCGGTTCTTGTCTCCAGCGCTTCTCAAGCGGGAGCTTGGCGCTTGCCGCCGTAGCTGGCGTGTTCTACGTATATATAGCCGCGGCACGGCTTCTCTATGCATAGCTGGACTGAATTGCGTAGTCTTTTTGCCAGGAAGTTCTTCCACGTGATTTTCGTCGCGCTTTTAGCAGTGCCTCTCTTCGTGGAGGTCCCCGCGGAGCTCTACATAGCCGCCCTCACCCTCGTCGGGGGATTTGTCTACTCTATACAGGTCAGACAGCCCTTGGTCTGGGAGGAGTTTAGGCAGAACTTCTTCAGATCTCTGGAGGAGGCGTTCACAAGACTGGAGCAGTTGCTCCCCCTGGATAAGCCTCTTCTCAGGTCGCAGTACCAAGCCGCGGTTAGGCAACTGGAGGAGCTGATACTGGCGGCCGAGAGAGACTACGAAAAGCGACACGGCTACCTGGGCATACTCATGGGCGCCGTGGGGTTCCTCGTGGCCGTGGCCATATTCGGCAAAGCCCACCTCTTGGCCTCCGCAGTCAGCATGGTGGTTTACGACGCCGTAAGCGCCGTGGTGGGGACCCTGCTCCAGG
>JAJHQT010000088.1 GCA_020833205.1 Pyrobaculum sp. | reverse complement strand
AGGTCTTGGGGTCAGGTCTCTCTATCTCTAAGCTGTACTTGACGTTGAAGGGGTTGTAGAGGGCCTTGGCTTTCACCCAGTAGCCGCCGTCGGGCTTGGGCAACGCCCATCTGTCGAAAGAGGCGGCTACTCTGTCGGCCAGATCTACCCTCCTCGCGAGCGCGTCTCTGGTCGGGGGTGCCCCCCCGCCGAGGGGCGTGGCCATGAGCATCGTCGCGAGCATCTGGCGCGCCTCCTCCTCGTGACTGTTCTTGCTATATATCCTATAGCCCTCGAACCAAAGCGCCTTGTGCGGCGGGTCGTGAAGGAGGGCATAAGCCTTTGCAAACCAATCCATAAAATTTTAAATATAGCATTTATTAAATTTTATGGAAGGGAAGTTGTTCTGGTTGGTGGCGTTGACCGCGGTACATCCTGGCGTCGGCAGAAGCGAGGAGGCGCAGGTCGACCTGCCCGTGCAACGTGACGAGTTTGGTCTGCCCACAGTCTGGGCCTCCTCGTTGAAGGGCGCCATAAGGGCCAAGGCGGAGCTGGGGCTGTTCCGCGACGGTTTGTGCGTGGGGAAGCTGGAGCAGTGTGCCGGGGTTCTAGCGGCCTTCGGCCCCAGGCCCGAGGAGGCGTCCGACTTCGCGTCGCCCGTCGCGTTTCTAGACGCCAAGCTTGTGGCCATCCCCGCGAGGTCCCTCAGGGGGGTCTGGGTGTATGTCACCTCGCCGCTCCTCCTAAGCTTCGTGAGGCTGTACACCGAGGCGCTGGGCGCCGCCCAGGCGGTCAGCCTGCCGGAGGTCCCGAGGCCCAAGAGGGGCGAGGTCTACCTCTCTGACGATAGATACGCCGTCGGAAACGAGGCGGTGATCAACGAGAGGAAGTACAGCGTGGCGGGAAAGGCGCCGGCCCTCGACCTCCCGCCGTTCCAGGAGGTGAAGAGGATCGCCGGCGACGTGGGGTTCGCGGTGGTGTCGGACGAGGACATCGCGGGGGTCGTGCGGCGGAGCCTCCTGGTGCAGTACAGAGTCCGCCTCAAGCAGGAGACCAAGACCGTGGATGTGGGGCCATGGAGCGAGGAGTACATCCCGCCCTTCACGGTGTTCGTGTCGGGGTACTACTGCGCCAAACGACGCGTCTCGGCCGTGGGCGTGCGGGTGCAGGTTGATGACATTTCAAAAGAGTGTAACGACGACGAGGTGGTCAACCGCGAGAGGAAGATCTGCAAGAAGCAGGTTAAGGTCGACGGCAACCCCTGCGCATATGTGGCTGACGTGGTGAAGGGCTCCCTGTGGCTTGGGGGCAAGGAGACCGTGGGCAGGGGGCTTGTGAAGTTGTTGCTATGACGTCGTGGCTCGAGAGGGCTCTGGCTTGCGTGGAGCAGATAGAGAAGGTGTGCGACAGGGATGCCCGGTCGGCCTTCAGGACGAGGGCTAGGCAGATCCCCTCAGATATATACTACGTGGGCACAGCCTACGCCCTTGCCGTGCTGGCGGCTAGGTCCAGCGAGCGGGACATATTCGGCCACCGCGACGTGAAGGAGGGGATCAGCGCCATATGTAGCTCCAAGCCGTCGAAGGAGGAGAAGGGGTACGCCCTGTACGGCCTCTGTCTCGTCGACGCGCTGAGGGCTCTGGGCGTGAAGGCCGACACGCTGGGGGATGCGCTGAGGGAAGCCGAGAGGCTGGGCGACTTGATAGACGCGGAGCTCGCCGAGTATGTGGACTGGCTTAAGAAGCTGGCCGAGGCGAAGTTCGAGAAGGGGGAATGAGGGCAGTCTTCGAGCTCACGATAGCCACGCCCCTGTCTGTGGGCTGGTACGACCCCGACCTGGTGGACCCGCGTTTCTACATAAGGCCCACCTCCGTGAAGGGCGTCTGGAGGTGGTGGGCGAGGGCGGCCGCCGCCGGCGCGCTTTACGAGGCCGGGTGCGTGAAGGATCTGGCTGAGAACACGGCGAGGGCCGTGGCCGAGGACCTGGGCCTGGGCTCCACCAAGGCCGCCTCGGCGTACAAGATCAGGGTCGAGGTACTCGAGAAGCCCAGAGTTGAGGCGGTCAGGAGGAGGCAGAAGAGGGGCATCCAGAGGCTCGACCTCCTCGCGCTGTCTAGAGACGTGGAGTACGCCGTCGGGGGCAGGTTCAGGCTGACGGTGGAGGGGAGCCACAGATCTTTCGCCTCGGCCGCGGCGGCGCTCGCCCTCGCCCTCACCCTCTCCGGGCTGGGCAAAGGCGGGAGGAAGTCGCTGGGCGTCGTCGATGTGCTGGACGCGCGGGGGGACGCCCCCAGCGGCGGCGTGAAGGAGCTTCTGGAGGCGGCGAGGGCGGGCGTGAGGGTCCAGAGGTGCGGCGCCGCGCCGCAGTCGCTTCCGCCGTTCCCCGCGGCCGCCCGGGGCTTCTTCGAGGTGTATAAAGTCTCGGCCGGGTTCCCCGACGTCCACAACATCTTCCTGCGGCCCAACAGGGCCAGGCTGGCCGCGGGGAGCTTCGCCGCCCCCGACCCCATGGACCGCGACGCCTGGTTTTTCGGCCTGCCGAGGAGCCAGAGGGGCACGGGCTACATGGACCCCCAGGGCGGCGATCTGAGGAGGCCCTCCGCTGTCTTCGCGGCGGCCCACTCGCAACGCCACAGGTACGGGGGAGGGACCTACATATCGATATTCCTCTCGGCCGACTGGCCCCCAAGGCTCAAGTGGGTCGGCGGAGGCGGCGTCGACAGCATCTCCGTAGACGAGAGGAGGATCAGGGGGGCGCACAGCCGCCTCCTCCAGCTCACAGGGAGGTGGAACCCCCAGAGGGTATGGCCATGAGGCATCAGAGAGGGCCGCCGGCCGCCGGAGGTCCGCCCGGCGGGAGGCCCCAGCAACGGGAGAAGGGTAGCGGGGAGGCCGTCCTCGACTGCATTAAGCAGGGTTATAACGTGACCTCGTGTGTTGTGCTTAAGTTGCTCGAATGGATGAGGGTCAAACGGGGGGAGGAGGCTAGGCTCTCGATGTTCAGCCGTGAGGCGGCCGTGGGGCTGAGGAACTTCTCCGTCGACACGACCGCGGTGGCGAGGTATCTAGAGGCCGTGGATAGGGAGCTGAGGAGCATGTTCCCCCTGGTCCTCCGCTTGACCGTGGAGACGGAGACCCCCCTCGCGGTGCATCTCCGCAATCCCTACATGCCGCTGGAGATAGGCCTGGCGTGGCATCCCTTATTCAACGCGCCTTATATACCTGCGACCACGCTCAAGGGCGCCCTTAGGGCGGGGGCGCGGAGAGGCGCCTGCGGATTGCCGCCGGCCGATCTGTTCGGATACGTGGGGCAGGAGGGGGCGTTGGTCATAACCGACGCCCTCCCCACCTCCTCGGCCGCCGTAGAGCCGGACGTAATAACGCCGCACTACAAGGAACCGGACGTCAGAGAGGACCGCGCGGAGCCGACCCCCCTCGTCTTTCCAGTGGTCAAGCCCGGCGCCACCTTCGACTTCTTTGTGGCGTCCCGCTCCATAGAGGCGCGATGCACCAAGGAGATATACAGCCTAATCAATGAGGCCCTGGCAGAGGGCCTCGGGGCGAAGACCAGGC
>JAJHQT010000011.1 GCA_020833205.1 Pyrobaculum sp. | reverse complement strand
ACATACACCACCTCCGTGTGGCCGTCGAGGACGGGCACGCGGGTGGTGGTGACGTAAATCTCGAAGTCCTTCTTGAGGATCTTCTTGGTCTCAGCAACCACCTTGTCCTCCTCGCCCCGTATGTACGGTATGAGGTTGTCGACAATGGCCACGCTGGGGACTCCGGCGAAGCCTGCGCCGCTCAGCGCCTGCATGGTGACCACGTGGATCCTCTCTATGCCCCACTCATCCAGAACGGGCTTGAGGGGGAGGTTGAGGATGGTGGTGGTACAGTTGGGCTTCTTCACCACGGCGCCTCTCCAGCCTCTCTCCGCCCTCTGCCGCTCCAACAAGCCGAGGTCCTCTGGGTTTATCTCCGGCACGACCAGAGGAACGTCGGGGTCCATCCTCATGTTGCTGGCGTTTGAAACCACCGTGTGTCCCCGCGCCGCCAGCTCGGGCTCCACCTTGGCCGCCACCTCGCTGGGGAGCGCGGAGAAGACGAAGTCCACCTTGGGTATCTTGTCCACGTCGATTTTCTCTATCTTCATGTCGGCCAGGTGGGGAGGCGGCGGTTCCTCCAGCGCCCAGCCGATCTGGCTCAGCGTCTTGCCTGCGCTCCTCTCAGAGGCGGCGAGCCCCACGATCTCGAACCACGGATGGCTGGCGAGGAGCTGCACATATCGCTGGCCCACGAGTCCCGTGGCGCCGATGATATATACCTTAAGGCGGTCCATATATAATCCCTCTTACCAGTTTATATATTTGATATACGGCTTGATTAGGAATTCGTGCGCCTGCCGGGGCGGGATGTTCAGCCGCACGCTGTATCTGCCGAGGGGGGTTCCGCCCAGCTTCGTCAAGTCGGAGGCGGCGAGCCCCACTACGCAACTGCCTTGGCCGCATTTCGTCACTATCTTGTAGGGCGGCGGGGGGTAGATGTTGGCGATTAAAGTGCCCCTGCTGTGGTAGTTCCTAACCTCCACAGCCATGTCCCCCTCTATCGCCGGAAGGAAGGTCCGGGGGTGGAAGTTCTTGGCGCCTACCTTGGCCGCCTCCACGGCCTCTTGTATGGAGAGGAGGGGGAGCACGGCGGCGTCCTCCACCTCGCGGGGGTCTGCCGTCATTACGCCAGGGGCGTCGGTAATTAATGACACCTTCCTGGCGCCTATCTCTTTCCCGATGTAGGTGGCGGTGTAGTCGCTTCCGCCTCTCCCCACCGTGGTGAAGCGGCCTTCTCCATCTCTCCCGATGAAGCCCGTGACTACAGCCACGACGCCGGGCTCGGCTATTTCGCCTCTCGCCTCCAGCCTCTGCGGCTCGGCGTTGCCGAATTTGCTGTCTGTCCGTATGGGCGCCACGTAGAGGCTGGCCTTCGCCCCTACGCGCCGCAGAACTGCGTAGAGGGTTGCGGCGGAGAGCCTCTCGCCGAAGGAGGCGAAGTGGTCGGCGGTCCACTCGGCCCGGGGCAGCCTGAGAGATTCCTCAAGCTCCTTTAAAAGAGGCGCCACAGCCTCCTCGACGCCCATCGGCCGCGCCACGGCGAGGTGTCGGTGGAGGATCTCCTCGTACATGAGGTAGCTCCTGGTCTTCTCAAGCTCCAGCAACATGTCTGTGACGCCTTTTATCGCCGAGACCACCACCACCGGCGGCTCTTTAAACGACAAGATGAACTCGGCCGCCTTTACGAAATCGCTGGCCGACCTGAGGAGGGAGCCGCCGATCTTGACCACAGGCTTCATTGCTCCAGCAACGCCACAAGTTCGTCGGCGTTTTTAACCTCTCTGGCGTTTATCTCCACCACGTCGGGGTCCTTGAGGGCGTGGCCCGTCACCACGGCGACGACTGTGCCGCTTAGCTTGAGCTTAAGCGCTGCGGCCACAGACGCAGCGCCCGCCGGCTCGGCCCCGATGCCGTCTCTCGACGCCGAAAGCCTCTGCGCCTTTAGGATCTCGGCGTCAGACACCGTCACGAAGAAGCCGCCAGACTCCTTCACAGCGGCGAAGGCCTTTGGCCAATTTATAGGTTTTCCTATCTTTATGGCGGAGGCCACGGTATCTGGCTCGTCTACAAACAAAGGCTCAGACCTCCCCTTTTCCCACGCCCTGGCTAGGGGGGCGGCGCCCTCCGCCTGCACCCCCACCATTTTGGGGAGTTTTCTGCAGAGCCCCAGCTCTGCCAGCTCTTTGAAGCCCTTCCAGATTGCCGATATGTTGCCGGCGTTGCCCACCGGCACCACCACGTAGTCGGGACACTCCAGCTCTTCGTACACCTCAAAGGCGAGGGTCTTCTGCCCCTCAAGACGCCAGGGGTTAAAGCTGTTCAGCGGGTAGGCGTACTTCGTGCCGTAGTTCAACACGTACTCAAGCGCCTTGTCGAAGAGGCCGTTTACCATGACCAGCTCCGCGCCGTGGAGCGCCGCCTGCACCAGCTTCCCCCTCGCCACGTTTCCCCTCGGCAGAACCACGTAGCACTTAAGCCCGGACCTGGCGGCGTAGGCGGCGGCTGAGGCTGCTGTGTTGCCGGTGGAGGCCACCACCACCTTAGAGGCGCCGCTTTCCTTGGCCACAGTGACGCCGAGCGCCATCCCTCTGTCTTTGAAGCTGCCGGTGGGGTTGGCGCCTTCGAACTTTATATATAAGCCGCCGTCTAGGTTAGATTTGATGAGGGGGGTCATGCCCTCTCCCATCGACACGCCGCTCTTCAGAGGGAGCATAGAGGCGTAGCGCCACACGCCCCTCCCCCTCGGGTTCCAGTGCTTCTCCCTCACGACCACTTCAAGAAGCCCCCCGCACCTTGGACATCGGAATAGTCTATAGTCTGCGGGATACACCGCGCCGCAGTTTATACACCTAAGATAACTGTCCCCGAAATCCCCTCCATGGCAGTGAAAAAAGCTCCGTTTAATAACCTTTCTGGTTTTGAGAGATTTTTGTAATAAGCAACAAAAACTTGACGTGCAACGCTTGAAGTTCGTCCACCTCTTCTACCTCGCCAAAGAGATAACTACATCGAACGCACGTCGATAAGCGCCACTCGTTAACTAAGATTTTCACATCCCTCGACGCCGCATCTCTCCGCCTCGGTGTCTGTCACTCCGTGGCTTAGGTAAAGCGATCGCCTAATCAGAAAATCTATTATAGTTAAGAGAAAAACCGTCTACCCCTCCACCCCATAGTGGGCGTCCTCAAGTTCGGCTCACCGCCCCTTGTAGTCTCCGTGTGCCTCTGGGGCCCCTATTACGTCTTTGTATTAAAGAGAAAGATTTATATAGTGACCTGAGGTGGGGGGTATGGATCTGGGGCCAGAGGGGAAAGTGGGGCGATTTACATCGTCACAGATCGCCCCACTGTTTCTGAGAAATATATAGCTGAGGCGTTGATTTCTAGAGGTTTAAAGCCCGTGGTCTTAAATGTCTCCGAGACGCCTGTCCATGGGCTGTATGGCACGGTTCTTCTTAGGGTGGGGAATCCCTACGCGTCTGTTGTATACGGCGCGATGTCGGCGCGTAGCATAAATCCCTACGGCGCTGTTCTCTCTGCGCTTAACAGACTGACGTGGCTTCCTAAGTTCGGCCCGCCGTTTGCTGTGGTGTCTTCTGACTTCTCTGTGGAGAAGGTGGAGGTGGAGGGACCTTGGCTTTTGATGACGGCGTGGCGGCTCGGCTTAGACGGAGTTGTCACAAGCGTGGAGGGGGCTAAGAGCGTGGTGGAGCACAGGATGTATATGCGGAACCCGCTGGCCAAGGTGTCTGTGGTGGTGCCGAGGCCGCACCGCCTCGTGACGGTGTTCGCCACGGTGAAAAACGCAGAGGGGCTTGCGGCGGAGGTGCTTAAGGAGCTGGGGCTTTTCTACGCCAGGGTGACCTTCGGCGACTACGGGGGGAGGCTATACGTAATCGACGTGGACCCCGTGCCGCCTGTAGAGACGCGGGAGGAGGCTACGGCGGTGGCTGAGCTGGTATGAAGCGGGTCTGCGTAGTCGGGGCCTCGGGCTTCACCGGCGGCGAGCTGTTGCGGCTGTTGTTGCAGCACAGCGGCGTCGAGGTGGTCTGCGCCACTTCGAGGAGGTTCAAGGGGGAGTACGTCTACAGAGTCCATCCAAACCTCCGGGGCTTCACCCAGCTCAAGTTCGTGGAGCCCTCCATAGACGCGGCGTTGAAGGCCGACGTGGTGTTCCTGGCGTTGCCCCACGGCGAGTCGGTGAAGTGGGTGCCTAAGCTGTACGAGTCTGGGGTGGCCGTCTTCGACCTAAGCGCCGACTTCCGGCTGAAAGACCCGGAGGCCTACGTGGAGTGGTACAGGTGGCCCCAGCCGCACCCGTACCCGGACCTGTTGCAGAAGGCGGTCTACGGCCAGCCGGAGCTCCACCGGGAGGAGCTTGTGGGGGCTAGGCTGGTGGCGGTGCCCGGCTGCATGGCGACGGCGTCTATCCTCATGCTTGCGCCCCTGGCCAAGTTCGGGCTTATCCGCGACGTGCCGCCTGTGGTAGACGCCAAGATCGGGTCCAGCGGCGCCGGGGCGGAGGGCTCCGTAGTTGACCTACACAGCTTCAGGACCTACGTGGTTAGGCCCTATGAGCCTGTGCACCACCGCCACATCGCCGAGATCGAGCAGGAGCTCAGCAGGCTGGCCGGCCGGCAGGTCAAGGTGGCCTTTACGCCTCATGCCGTGGATTTGGTTAGGGGGATCTTCGCCACAGGCCACGTCTACGTGGAGAAGTTGCCTGCGGAGGCCGACATGTGGAAGTACTTCCGGGCGCTCTACGGCGACTCTAAGTTCATCCGCATTATCCGCGACAGGCTGGGGTTGGCCAGGTACCCCAACGTGAAGTACGTCCTCGGCTCCAACCTGGTGGACATCGGCTTTGAGCTGGACCCCCGGCTGAACAGGGTGGTGACCTTCTCCGCCATAGACAACTTGGTCCGCGGCGCCTCTGGCCAGGCGGTGCAGGCCTTCAACGTGGCCATGGGCTTCCCGGAGGACGAGGGGCTTAGGCAGATACCGCTGGCGCCTGTATGATAGTGGTAAAGATAGGCGGATCCGTGGCGTGTAAAGACCTCAGCAAGGTGGTGCAGAACCTGCCCAAGTACGCAGATAGGGCTGTGGTGGTGCACGGCGGCGGCTGTCTTGTGAACGAGCTGTTGAAGAGGGTGGGCATTGAGCCGAAGTTCCTCACTCACCCCGGCGGCTTGGTGAGCCGCTACACGGACTGGGAGACGCTTAAGGTGTTCGTCATGGCCATGTCTTGGATAAACAAGCAGATCGTCTCGTCGCTCCACGCCCTCGGCGTAGAGGCGCTGGGGCTCACAGGCGCCGACATGGGCGTGGTGAAGGCGAAACGTAAAGAGAAGGTATTGATAGTCGACGAGAGGGGTAGGCAGAGGGTTGTGGACGGGGGGTACGTGGGGAGGATAACCTCAGTCGCCGTGGAGAAGCTGAGGCCTCCTCCGCTTAAGGTTCTTTCGCCCATAGCGGTTTCTGAGCGGGGCGAGCTTCTCAACGTAGACGGCGACCAGCTCGCCTTCGACGTGGCCCGGGAGCTGAAGGCGGAAAAGCTTATCCTCCTAAGCGACGTTGAGGGCCTCATCGTCGGGGGCAAGGTGGTGCCGCGGCTGGCGCCTGAGGAGGCGGAGGCGCTTACGAAGAGCGAAGAGGTCCGGGGCGGGATGAAGAGGAAGCTCCTCATGGCGGCGGAGGCGGCGAAGCTGGGCATCGAGGTGGTGATCTCCAGCGGCCTCATGGACTCGCCTATAGACGCGGCCCTCGACGGAGCTGGAACTCATATAGTGAGAAATATATAGATAGTTGTAAATGTTTATAAAGAAGTTGTAGTGAGAAAAAATTTTTATACCAGATGAGTTTTAATGCTTATGGCAACTCAAAAACTGGTAGTACAGTGTAAGGTGTGTGGCACCGAGTTTGAGCTTCCGGAGGATGTGATAGACGGCGAAATAGCCAGTTGCCCCACCTGCGGCGCCAGGTACATAGTGAGGATTAAGGGCGGGTCAGTTACCCTTGAAGAGTTCAAGGGAGACGTGGAGGACTATGGCGAGTAAATCGGGGCGAGTAAGATAGTCCTCGCATACTCCGGCGGTTTAGACACCACTGTAGCGATTAAGTGGCTTTCTGAGAAGTTCGGGGCGGAGGTCTACACAGTTACGGTGGATGTGGGTCAGGAGGACGATTTTTCTAAGATCGAGGAGAGGGCGTACAAGGCCGGCGCTGTGCAACATTTCTATGTAGACGCCAGGCGGGAGTTCGCCGAGGTGTATATATCACGCGCCGTCTTGATGAACGGGATGTATGAGGGGGTATATCCGCTTGGCACCGCCTTAGCCCGGCCTCTTATTGCGGAGAAGGTGGTGGAGGTGGCGCGGCGGGTCGGCGCAGATGCGGTGGCACACGGCTCCACCAGCAAAGGCAACGACCAGGTGAGGTTTGACGTGACGGTGAAGGCGCTGGCGCCCGACTTGAAGCTCATCGCCCCGGCGAGGATCTGGGGTATGACGCGGAGCGAAGAGATAGAGTACGCCCGGCGCCACGGCCTGCCTGTCGGCGAGGAGCATAAGAAGTTCAGCATCGACGACAACCTCTGGTCTAGGTCCATCGAAGGCGGCCCTCTGGACGACCCCATGGCCGAGCCACCTGAGGAGGCCTTTAAGTGGACTGTGTCGCCTGAGAGGGCGTCTGCTGAGCCGACATACCTCATCATCGGCTTCGAGAGGGGGTTGCCTGTGTCGCTCAACGGCGAGAAGATGGACTCCGTCTCGCTTGTATCAACGCTTAACCACATCGGCGGCGCAAACGGCGTAGGGCGGATAGACCACGTGGAGAACAGACTCGTCGGGTTTAAGAGCCGGGAGGTGTACGAGGCGCCCGCCGCCGTTGTGCTTTTCCACGCCCACAGAGACTTAGAGAAGCTGGTCTTGACGCCGAGGGAGCTTAGGTTTAAACACTACATGCTCGACCCGCAGTGGGCAGACTTGGTGTACCAAGGGCTTTGGGTAGAGCCGTTGAGAGCCGCCTTGGAGAAGGCCGCCGAGGAGATGGAGAAGTGGGTCACGGGGGAGGTCAAGGTGAAGCTGTACCGCGGCGGCCTCTGGGTGGTGGGCCGCGAGTCGCCCTTCGGGGGCTACAGCAAGGAGCTCGCCGACTACAGCGCAGGGTGGTACCCCACCGACGAGGAGGCGAGAGGCTTTATCGAAATGTGGAGTCTACATTCCCTTACTGCTCTCCGCCGCCGTAAGGGCAACAATTTATAGTCTATATAAGTGGGTAAGGGTTTTATAATATACATTTTTCTAGCAGGCGATGGGGCAACGAACCGTAGTGTGTCCCAACTGCAAGAGGCCTGTGAAACCCGTGGAGTGCAACCGCAAGAATCAAACTAGGCGGTACGTAGTAATTACTTACTGCTGTCCTAGATGCGGCACCGAGCTTTTAACAGAAAGAATAGAAATCACGTAAAGGTCAATGGGGTTCTACCGTTCTTGGATAGGAGGAGGCGGGGAGTTGGTGAGGCGGTACACGTCCAGCCTTCAAGACGACGTGGAGATCGCCGAGGAGGTGGTGAAGGTGATGGAGGCGCATGTGAAACACCTCGCCGAGGTAGGCGCCGTGCCGCGGGAGGCGGCTGAGGCGATCCTTAAAGCGCTTAAAGAGGTGGACCCCGCCGAGCTCGTCAAAGGCGGGTTTGAAGACGTACACGAGGCGTTGGAGAAGTGGCTTATAGACAGACTGGGGGAGGAGGTGGGGGGCTGGGTTGGGCTTGGGAGGTCGCGTAACGACCACGTCGCCGCCGCGATTAGGCTGGCGGCTCTCCGGCGTGTTGGGACATTGCGGCGGGCCGTGGAGAGGCTTAGATGCGTCTTGGCGAAGAGGGCTTTGGAGTACGCGGACTGTGTCATGCCAAGCTTCACTCATTTCCAGCCCGCGCAGGTCATAACCTTCGGCCACTACCTACTGGCGGTGGACGAGGTTGCGGCCGAGTTCCTCCACGTGCTTAAGGCCGTGGAGGATTTGCTGAAACGTTCTCCACTCGGCGCGGGGCCGGCGGGCGGAGTCCAGACTCCCATCGACCGGCGGAGGCTTGCGAAGCTGGCTGGCTTCGAGGACGTGGTGGAGAACGCCCTCTACGCCTCTGGGGGGAGGCTCTTCGCGTTGACTCTATCCTCCGTCGTGGCCTCCTTCCTGGCCGAGCTGTCGCGGGCCGTGGACGACTTCATAAGGTGGAACAGCCCCCTGGTGGGGTATGTGGAGACGCCAGACGACCACGTCTCGACGAGTAGCATCATGCCGCATAAACGCAACCTCGTGACGCTTGAAGTGTTTAGGGCCAGGTCCTCAGAGGCGCTGGGGCACCTCGTGGCGCTGCACGCCGTGGCGGCGAAAATAGGCATGGGTTACAGCCTCGACCTCCAGGAAGCTACGCGGCATATCTGGGCCGTTTTGAGAATTGCAGAGGAGGGACTCGAGGTGTTTACCGACTTTCTGGAAAAGATGAAGTTCAACTGCGCCAAGTCTAGACAAGACGCCGAGAGGCACTACGCCACGTCGTCAGACACCGCGGAGGCCATCGCGCTTGTGGGGACTCCCTTCCGCACTGCCTACTTCCAGGTGGCTGAGCAGATAAAGAGGGGAGCCGCCCAGTTGCTAAACGTAGAACAAGCACTGCGGAGGCCTACTGCGGGCTCTGCTAATCCGGAAGAGGTGAAAAAGACGGCCTCTGCGCGGCTTGTGTTCTGCAGGCCTCCGATTCTCTAGTCGGCGGGCTTTAGGAGGTTTTCTATCTCTTTTGCCGCCTCTTCCTCGTCTCCGCACTCTATTAATTGCGTCTTGGCGTAGCCCGGCTTGCCTTGTATCTCCTGGACGCAGAGGACGACTCCCCTCCTCGTGGGGTGCGTCACGACGTCTACATAGGCGCGTGTTATGCCGGCGGCGAGGGCCTCAGTTAACAACACCACTTCTCCATCGTCGAAAAAGAGCGCCATTCTTAGATGGCGGTGGCCGGCGGGTATGGCCGCGACTATTTTAACTAGTCTTTTCGCCACCTATGGCATATAATATGAAGAATATAAGAATTGGGTACGCTATGAGCCTCTCCACGCCGCCGATGCCAAGAGGCGTCTGGACTCTAGGCACGAATAAAGCCAGAGCGGTCAGCGAAACCGCCCCCATGGCCAAGCCCAAGGGCTTATACACACCTCCCCGTCTGATCCCCATTATGATCACGGCCACTGCGCCTAGGAGGGATGTGATGAGCGCCGAGACGCCGTGGGGTAGTCCGTAGTCCTCTGGGAATATGCCGACGCCCACTGCGCCTGCGGCGGCCACCGCAAGCACCAAAGCCCCCAGACGGCCTAGCTCATGTCTTAGGAGGAAGGCCGACGCCATGCCCAGCAGGCCGAGGAGGACGACGCTGAAGTTGAAGAGTAGAGAGGTGGGGGCCTTTAAGGCGCCGAGGTCGCTTATGTAGTTGTGGAGGGGGCTGTGGCCTGGGTAGAGCTGTTCTGCGGCGAGCATCGCAATTATAAATTGCAGAGACCCAATTAATAGAAGAAGTCTTCCTAAGTTCATAACAGTAAATTTTTATCTCCTTTATAACAATTTTTACTTAACTTGTTGAAGCGGCCCTGGGACAGGTATTACCGAGCGTTAGTTTTTATACTGTCTTTATGGGGGTGGCGTGGGGCTTTCGGTGGAGCTTAAAGACGTCGCGGTGAAATACGGCGACTTTTTGGCGTTGAAAAACATCAACCTCTACGTTGAGGCCGGCGAGGGGCTTGTCCTCCTAGGCCCCTCGGGGTCTGGCAAGTCAACTTTATTGAGGGCCGTGGCGGGGCTGACGCCCGTTGCCCATGGGAGGGTCTACATAGGAGGAAAAGATGTAACTAATCTTCCGCCGGACAGGCGGAGGATCTCTATGCTTTTCCAGGATTTGGCCTTGTTTCCACATCTTAACGTGTTTGAAAACGTGGCGTTTGGACTTAGGTTGAAGAGGCTGCCGGAGGAGGAGGTGAGGAGACAGGTCATGTGGGCCTTGGAGCTGGTTCGTCTAGAGCCTCAGCAGTTTATGGGGAGGAAGATATATCAGCTCTCCGGCGGCCAGCAACAACGCGTGGCACTTGCCAGAGCCCTAGTGGTTCAGCCGGAGGTTCTGCTCCTAGATGAGCCCTTTAGCCACATAGACCTAGACATAAAAAACCAGTTGTTGGAGGAGTTGAAGATTTTACACAACAAGCTGGGCTTCACTCTCATCTACGTGACTCACGACAGGTTTGAAGCGGTGGAGGTGGGGGATAGGATTGCGTTGATGCGGGCGGGCGAGGTTGTGCAGGTGGGGAAGCCGGTGGATCTTTACAAAAGGCCAAGGAATAGATTTGTAGCTGAGTTCTTCGGCGAGGCGAACATCATCCCGGCGTCTCTTCTAGGCGGAACAAGAGAGGGCTACGCAGTTATACGACCTGAGGATGTGGTGATAGGCAACAGCCCCACCTATAGATTCAAGGGACAAGTCATCGATATAACCTTTCTATGGCACTACCTCAAGGTGGAGATCCAGAGCAACGGCCACATATTCAAGGCGTATGTAGATTTAGAGACCCCCATAGCGGTGGGGGACGTGGTGGAATTCGGCTTCGACGCCAAAGACGTCTATTTTGTAGCAGAATGATAAGGCGAGTTGCCCTAGCGGCCTTCGCCTCCGTCGTTTTGCTATTCTACGTCCCCTTTTTGGCGTTGGGGTATTACATCTCCGGCGGCGGCGAGCTCAAGTTGCCGTCTCTCTCCATGGTTGCGACGACTTTCCTGCTGGCGGCGGCCACCGCCGTGGTGGCCATTGCGGTAGCCTACCCAGCCGCGTACTACCTAGCCAAGTACGGCTCCGAGCTTGAGTTCGCCCTCTTGACGGCGCCTCTCTGGGTTGGAACACTCCTAAAGGCCTACTCCCTCCTGGCGCTCTTCGCCATTGTGGAGAGGTTCACCGGCGTCGTGTTGTGGGGCACCGCCGCCGGCGTGTTGGTGGGGATGGTCTACGAATACCTGCCCTACGCCCTCCTCACGCTTTACGCCGCTGTGGAGAAGCTGAGCGAGTCGCCTGTCAACGCGGCGAGGGTTCTGGGGGCCTCTAGGCTACAGGCCTTCTTTAGGGTTGAGCTTCCCTTGACTATGCCGGGGATCGCCGCCGCCTTTATATTGGTATTTCTCTTCGCCATGGGCGAAGTGGTAATGCCGGCAGTCCTCGGCGCGTGGAAGGTCTACACCTTCGGCAACTACGTGTGGGATCTCTACTTCAAGGCCCGCGACTTCTTCAGCGGAAGCGTCCTCTCGCTTGTCCTCGCCGCTTTGTCGCTTCTGGCCACCTACGTGGTGGTGAGGACCATCCGCTCCATATCGATATGAGGCTCCTCCGCCTCTACACCTGGGCCCTCGCCGCGGCGCTCTACGTCCCCATCGGCCTTATGGTGGCCCTCTCTTTTAACAACAGCAGGTTGCCCTACGTCTGGGGCGGCTTCACCTTGAAGTGGTACCAAGCGCTCTTGGGATGGGATCAGGCTTGGCAGGCGGTCTTCAACAGCGTCGTGGTGGCCCTCGCCGTGTCTTTTACAGCTACGCTACTTGGGATGTTCATGGCGTACGTGCTACGGCAAGACAAGTATCTGGCGGTTTCTCAAGTCGCCGTGGTGATGCCTGAGGTTTCTGAGGCCTTGTCCTTCGCGGCGGCGTTGACGCTCGTGAAGACCTACGCCGGGGTGGATCTCTTCGGGCCAGTCGGCGTCTTTTTGGCCCATCTCGCCTACACTCTACCCATGGCCCACGTCCTCCTAGCCCCCTACGTGGCTTACGTCAGCAGAAGCGCTGTGGAGGCGGCGCGGATCTTAGGCGCCTCTGAGCTCAAGACCATGATGTCTGTGGTCTTGCCCATATTAATGCCGGCCTTCGTCGCGACGTTTTTAATAGTCTTCGCCAACTCCTTTGATACCTACGTCAAAACCGCCTTCACCACAAGCCCCGGGTTTGTGACAGCCCCCATATTGCTGTGGAGCTACGCCGCCAGAGGCCGGGGAGACCCCACTATCTACGCCTTGGCCAGCCTCATGCTTTTGCCGTCGCTTGTCGCCGCCGTTATATATTTTAGAGCCGTAAAACGCTACGGCTGACAACGCCTTAGCGGCTCTGCTAGGCGTGTTCACCACCACAAGTTTCCCTCTTAGTTTTTTCTCCAACGTCTTCACCTGTAGAGAGCCGCCGAAGCTCACGACTAGTATGGGTTTGCCCCACTTCTCGTAGGCGGCTAATATATAGTCGGCTGATTTGTCGCTGTAGCCCGGGGGGTGTATCAAAGCGGCCACCACTGCCGCATCGACGTATTTAAGTCCCACTTCAAGCGCAGCGCCGAAGTGTTCATCTACGCCGCCGCCGGTCAAGTCAACGGGGTTGGAGACCGCAACTATCGGGGAGAGAAGTCTCCTCAACTCCTCTTGAGCCTCCCTAGGGAGCTCCGGCACTGAGAAACCCGCCGCGTTTAACGCATCTGCTATCTGGACCCCCATGCCGCCTGACGACGAGATCACGAGCACCTTCTCTACCTTGACAGGTTTGTACATGGCGAGGGCCTTAGCCGCGTCGAAGAGCTCCACCAAGTCGTCTACCGCCGCCACGCCAGCCTGTCTGAAAAGCGCCTTGTACATCTCATAGCTCCCCGCCATAGCCGCCGTGTGGGAGGCGGCGGCTCTCGTGGAGTCGGCCCCCCGGCCGGCCTTATACACCACCACAGGCTTCTTCATCCTCCTCGCCGATGCTAGAAACCTGGCGGCGTCTCCCCTCCATCTAAACCCTTCGAGGTACAACGCGACGGTCTTCACCTCCTCCACCTCGTCTAGGTACTGGAGAAAATCGCTCTCGGTCACGTCTGCTCTGTTGCCAAAATTCACCGCTATGCCGACGCCCACTCCCCCCTCAGCGGCCCAGTCCAACACGGCGGTCATCACCGCGCCGCTTTGGCTAAGAAAGGCCACGGGGCCTTGGGGAGGTCTAGCTGCCTTCTCCGCCGGGAGGAACATGGTGTCTAGTCCATTGAAGGCGTTGTATACGCCTACACAATTAGGTCCAAGTACCCTAACGCCGTATTTCTTCGCCACACTTACCAACTCCTCCTCAAGATCTCTCCGCCCCACCTCGGCGAAGCCCCCCGACACCACCACGACGGCCCTGGCCCCCGCTTGGCCAGCCTCCTCCACCACCTGCGGCACGGTGTTTGCAGGGGTGGCCACGACCACAAGCTCCGGCGTCTCTGGGAGATGTGTAACCTTGCCGTAGAACTGAACCACCTGGCCGCCGATTTTTTCAGACCTATACTTGGGATTTACCGCATACGTTCTTCCTTGGAATCCCTTAAGCAGTTGGATTAAGATCTGGCCACCGACGGTGTCGGCCTTGGGAGAAGCGCCTACGACAGCCACTGACCGGGGGAAAAGAAACTCTCTCACCCCTTAAGCGCCTTGGCTATCTCGGCAGGGTTGTAGCCGACCACCAGGGTGTAGGTCCCGTTGGGATAAACCACGACCACCATCGGCGTCCCCACGTTTTGGCCGGCTAACAACGTCGCCAGTTGTTGACCAGCTGATGCGTCGAAGGGACACCGACTCTGTGGCAATACGGAGGTGTAGTTGGGGTCTTGGGCCAGGAATCTGTCGTAGACGACTCTAAGAGTGGGGATAACCTCTGCTGGGGAGGTCTGGTAGAGGCAACGCAACTGTTCGTGCGCCGGCAGGGCGTCGGGATGGACTACTAGGTCTACTAAAACCAACTTATGTCCCTGGAAGAGGGTGTAGTTGTACTTGAAGAGCTGGGCGCAGTAGGGGCATTGCAAATCGAAGAACACTATGGCGGCGGGCCACTGGCCGTCGTAGGACATGCCGATTTTCTGCGCCACCTTCAAGATGTCGAGGCCTCCGCCCGGCTTGGCGGAGACGTCTTTATACAACTCGTTTATCACGTTTCTAAGCTCAGGCGTCACCGTTGTGATGTTCTGCAAGGTGTAGGTTAACGTAGCTACGACTTGTGTGCCGTAGGCCAGCTGAACCTTAAACAAATAGACCGTGCCGTCTTGGAGCACTTGCTTCTCGTAGTTAAGCACCGCGTTGAGACCCAACATGATGGGGACCTCCGTGGTGTTGGTATAGACGGTGGCTTCCCCAAAGGGTGTCTGGGCCGTGCCGGCCTTTTTCCAGTTAGAACTCGAGGCGGGGCCTGGGAGCCCTTGGATGAGCATAACTAACTCGTCGAAGTTCTTAGCCGTGGGGAGGGGGGCGGCGGAGGGCGTGCATTGGCTGTTGGTAAGCGTTAGCTGTTCGCCGGCTACGGTGGTTGTGACTGTGGAGTTTGTACAGATCTCCATGAGGCGGCTGAAGTATGTGTATTTCTGGTAGGTGCCTTGGCCTTGGGCGAGGATGTTGATTACGCCGTTGTCCTTCATCATGAAGTACGTGGCGCTTTGATTAGAAACTTGGCCATATATGGCGCCGTCCTTGAGCGGAATGTAGTAAGCACGCATCTGCACCGAACTGCCGCCCTCTAGCTTCATGAGATATATATACGCCTTATCGCCGGAGGAAGACGTCGTAGTTGCAACGCCTCCTTGGGGGGGTTTGTAGATGAACAACGCCGTGGCGGCTATTCCGACGACCACCGCGGCGAGAATTACACCAATTAACACGTTTTTGTTCATGTCAAGAGGCGGGGGTTAGTCTATAAAAAATTATTCTTGAGTGGGGACCCTCTCTCTGGCTAGTATCTCTAGGATCTTTTTCTCTCCTATCAAGTCGCGTATTGAGATGACGCCGACAAGTTCGCCGTTTCTGTCTAGGACGACGACATGCCTCACGTTGAACTGCTTCATCTTCACCGCGGCGGCCGTCACGGGCTCGTCTGCGTAGACGTATACAAAGTTTTTCGTGGTGCCTGCCTTGTCCACTGTCACGGTGAGGGATGCCTTGCGCGCAATGGTTCTGATTATATCTCTCTCTGAGATCACGCCGATTGGTCTTTTGGGGTTTTCCTTGTCTACAATTACGAGGAGCCCTACGTGGTGGTTAACCATCATCTCCGCGGCCTCCTCCACTGTTTTGTCTGGAGTTATTGTAACTGGGGGTTTAGACGCCAGTTCTCCGCAATTCATAGGTAAGTTTCTTCTTGTGTTTAAATATTTTTAAGGGCAATTTTTAAAGATTCTAAATTTGCAGTATTTACTTTTATTGTGGGTAAATAAGACTCTATAGTCTCATTGCTTCCGCCTATTAAAATCGCCTTTACCTCTCTGAAAATTGTCTTGGCGGCTTTCAAAACCTCTGGGTGGACCATGTCGTCTTCTCCATCGGTCACGATGACCAGCTTGTAGTTATGGAGCCCCATCTGTTTGGCGTCTCTAACGGCTGTGTGGACGGCGGCTGAGATGTCGGTGCCTCCCAGAGGCAAAACTCTTAGAAGCGACTTCACGATGTCCTTGATGTTGGTAATGGGCGGGTACACCATTTGGTCGAAGAACCGCAGTATCGATTTTCTGCTTCTCTTCATAAGCGCCACGGCCAGTGCGGTGGCCCAGGTGATCTTCTGCGTCATGTCCATGGCTATTCCGTCGTAGAGGGTGTAGAACATCGAGCCTGACTTGTCCACGAGGAGGTAGAGGTTCTCCCTCGTGTCTAACGTCGCGTCGTATATAGAAAGCGACTTAGTGGCTAGCTTGTAGCCGAAGAGCTCTCTTGACTGGATATAAATCGCCTTGCTTAAGTTTGTAGCTCTCTGGAGGTCTGAGAAGGCTCTGAGTCTAGTGACTCCGGAGATGACTCCCCTCCGTTCGGAGATGGGGCCTTGTTCTATCTCGGGCTGGACCGCAGACAACGTCTCCACCAACGACTCTAGTATCTTGGCTAGACGCGCCCTGTAGGGGTCTACGTCTATGTCAAACAAAAGCTCCGCAGCCTCTTTCCCCACCTCGTCTCCAAGGGCTTTGGTAACCGCCTTACGTAGCTTCTCAATGTTTTTTATACTCCCCATGTAGAACCTAAGTAGGCCGGTTATCTCCTGCCGTAGTTGTTGATTCTGGCTAAGTTCTCGGAAGTCTTGTTTCTCGTCTTTCCACCCCTCCAGAGACCCCCTCTCGATTCTAGAGAGGAGGCTGTTGTAGGCCCTCAACAACTTCACCGAGGCCGACTTAGAGACTGAGTAGTTGTAGCGGCTTATTTTCGACACCTCTTGATACACCTCTGTAGCTATGTAGGTCTTGACGAAGAGGTGCCACAGCGCCTCTTCTTCCTGCGGCTCCTCTCTGAGGATGGGGGTTCTGTAGTGTATGTAGAAGG
>JAJHQT010000087.1 GCA_020833205.1 Pyrobaculum sp. | reverse complement strand
AACAAAAGGATAGACGACTTGGCGAGGAGTCTCTCCGCCAGAATCGACGAGACCAACAAGAGGATCGATGCCGTCCAAGCCACCCTCCTAGAGATCCAGAAGCTGTTGATAGAACTCGTCAAGTCACGTCAACAGTAATTGCCAAGCACCGTAACACCGAGGAGGGCCCAGAGGGGCTAAAGAAGCTGATTTAAGGCAGACTTCGACATAGTCAACAAACTGGTCCACTTCCTCAAGGGACAAGACGCCGCAGGTACTCGGCGTCGCGGAGCGAGAAATGGCGGGAATCAACGCTCTCAAGGAGGCTCCTCAGCAAGGTGGCACGTCTCCCGCGGAGGTTGAGCCGAAGAGATGTGAGGCGGTGAAGGCGGGGATCTCGTGAGGGCCTTCGTGGAGGTTCTAGACGCAGGGCTTAGACCCGCCTCGTAACCCCTTCATCCTGTTCTTCTGCTCGCTCCCGCTGGCGCCTAAGCCGTAGGGTGATGTACGGCAAGGGGTTTTTCGACGGCGTCGCGGCGCTATGGAGAAATACGGCGTGAAGATAGGCCAAAGAGCCGCGCCTGGCCTAGGGAGCTAGACGAAGAGCTGGGGCTCTTTGGCCGCGAAAAAGGCGGCGTCGGCGACTTGACGACCCGCATCATAGGCAAGCTCTGAACTGAGACGAATTCAAGAATTTAAGCACAAGCGAATATGTTCTTCTCGACTCAAGAATTGCGTGCTCGGCGTGTTGATAACTCAAAAATCCGTGATCTGCGGCCTTAGAGACGCGTGAAAGCCGCTCATATGACGTTGCCGGTGTCTGTGAGGTTTTGGTTTGGAGAAAGTGTTTTATTGTGGGGGGTTGGGGCCTGTATGGTTGTAATTTGTGTGGTAGGTATAATCGGCGCCGGGAGTGGGTATGAGGATTAGGGTGGCGACTAGGGGGTCTAGGCTGAGCTTGTTGCAGACGGAGGAATTTCTTTCGCAGGTGAGGGCGGTGGAGCCCGGGGTGGAGTTTGAGGTCGTGGTGGTGAAGACGACGGGCGACGTGATCCAGGACAAGCCGCTGTATCAAATCGGCGTGAAGGGGATTTTCGAGAAGGAGGTGAACCTGGCGGTGCTTAGAGGGGAGGCAGATATCGCGGTTCACAGCTTGAAGGATCTGCCGTCTGAGCTGTCGCCGGGGCTCGTGCTGGCTGGGTTCTCGCGGCGGGCTTCTCCCCTAGACGCGTTGGTAAGCGCGCGGGGCTACACGCTGGAGTCTCTGCCGAGGGGGGCGGTGGTGGGTACCTCCAGCGTGAGGCGGGCCGAGTTCATAAAGGCCCTGCGCCCAGACGTAGAGGTGAAGCCGCTAAGGGGAAACGTGGACACCAGGGTGGGCAAGGTGCTGGCGGGGCAGTTCAACGCGGCGGTTATGGCGACGGCGGGCGTATACAGACTGTACGGCGAAAATCCCCCCGTGGCGGTGGTGCCGCTGAGGCCTGAGGAGGTCCCCCCGCCCCCGGGCCAGGGCATCGTGGCGGCTGTAGCGCGGGAGGGGGACAGCCACTTAGTCGACCTGCTTAAAAAGGCCAGCGACCCCGCCGCCGCGGTGGTGGCGCTGGCGGAGAGGACCTTCCTTCGGGAGGTGGGGGCGGGTTGCCACGTTGCTATCGGTGGCGTGGCGCGGCTGACGCCGTCTGGACTGGAGTTTACGGCTGGGTACGCCTCGGGCGGCAGGAGATACATAGTGAAGCTCTTCGGCGACGACCCGGTGGAGGTGGGCAGAAGGGCGGCGAGACTGATCGTATCCCTTAAGGATAACATAGCGGAGTCTCCGTAGGTTTTTTGTCTTTAACTACGTTGCCGCCCTAAGTTCGTAAGGCTGTTAGAGACGGCGTCGACGGGGCGTCTGCCTCCTACAAGTCGTCCGGCCCCCGCGTTGCGTTGGGGAGTAGCAGAAAGTTTTTATGGAGAGGGGGATGTTCCGTAGTGCATCCCAAGTGGCAGGAGAGACACTTGAGACATTTCAGAGATGCCTTGGCGGCGCTGGAGGCAGGGGATGGAGCCGCCGCGTGTTACAACGCCTATGTCTCCGTGGAGGCGCTTCTGAAGGGGTTACTCGGCTTCAGCCCCTACGGTGATTTACACAGGCTGGAGAGGTTGCCATCTCTCTTGGAGAAAGCGATGGGCGAAAAGGCGCCTCCTGAAGCGGTGAAATGTGCCAAGTGTCTCGAGCTGAGGGCCTTCTCAGATGAGGGGACCCGTTGCGTGAAGTGCGCCGAGGTGATAATGGACGCTCTCTACAGTCTTTTGAGCTCACGCACATAGATAGTCTGTGGCCACATGGCCGTCTGGAATTTTACAGGCACGTCACTGGCAAGTACTGCCTCCACTTCATAAAGCCAGCCCACGGGGTGTTCAGCCATAACGTAGGAAGCTCATCAGGAGCCTAAGTTGCCAAAGAAGGCAAGTAAGTGCCGAGGGCTTTGGCTACTCGGCCACCTTCTCTACGCGTCTTCCCATTTCGCGGCCGCTGAGGAAGTCGCGTACGCTGTATAACATGCGGTAGTCCGAAACGCCCAGCCGCTTAACAGCGTCTTTTACGTAGTCTTCGAGAATCTGCCGCGAGACGCCGTGGACCATGAAGTAGCACGGGTACTGCCACTTGCCTGGCACCGTGTTTCTAAGCACCACGTGCGTTGTTATGTTGAGCCTAGCCGCCGCCTCGCATACGGGCTCCCGCAGGACAACCATGGCGTTTTCTCTAAACCCAACCGCCTCGCCGTCGACAGTGGCGTGGAGGTCTCTGAGGACGCCGAGTTTTATGAACTCTCTTATCTTGCCCAGGGCCCCCTCCACCGACACGCCGAGGGCCTCGGCCGCCTCCTTAAAAGGCTCCGGCGCCAGGGGAAGGGACTTCACCTTGGAGAAGAAGACCATGGGGACGCCTAGGGAGGAGAGCGGCGGCGGGTTCTCCGGCAGAAGCTCCCCCTTAGTCCACGAGACGCCGCGGCGCAAGTCGAAGCGGACGTCCACCTTGTAGCTACGGAGCGAGTACAAAATCACGTAGTCCAGCCCATACCTCTTCGCAACGGAGGCCACCTTGGCCTCCAGCTCCTCCCTGCTGTTCGCCTTGGTGACGAACCACAGATTGTAGGGCTTGTAGTCCCGCTGGAAGTTGTGGCTCACGTAGGGGTCTTTGTTCACCTCGGCGGCGACCTCCTCTATGATGCCCTCCGGCACCGCCATCCCCACCAGAGCCGCCTCGAGACCCCGAGACCGGTAGTTCAAAATAGCCCCAATCCTCTTCAAAACCCCCGCCTTAACAAGCCCCCTAAGCCTCTCGATAACCCACCCCTCGTCTACGCCCAGCCTCTCCCCAAGCGCCTTATAGGGACGCTCCACAAGAGGGAAATTGTGCTGAGCCTCCATCAAAAGATCCACATCCCGAGAATCCATGGCCCACTACGAATTTCCATTAAAAAACCTAACTAAAAAGGTAGCCGTTTAAAACGGCGTCCCCTCCTTGAGCCATCGGGCGGCGTCTAGGGCGTGGTAGGTGAGGATTAGGTCCGCCCCGGCGCGTTTTATGGCGAAGAGTATCTCCAGCGTTATCGTCCTCTCGTCTACGTA
>JAJHQT010000010.1 GCA_020833205.1 Pyrobaculum sp. | reverse complement strand
AGGCGGCGCCTTGAGAACCACGAAGTTGTAAAGGCCTAAAAACCTGTTGCCGACTGCTATGGCGTGCCAGCTGTAGTCAGTGGACATGATGCTCCCCAAGGAGGTCAAATACGTCGTGTTCTTTAACCGCCTCTTTTCTGATCTCCGACAGCGACGGATAGACGTAGGGAAAGAGCCTTAATGAGTAGTACGTGGAAAGCAACGGTAGTCCTAGGAAGTCCCCAGAAACGAGGATCTCCACCAACAGCCGTGTCTGTCTATGGATCTTGTTTATTTCTTTGTATAGGTCTAGGAAAAGCAGACCAAAGAGAAATTCTTTGAGAGGGTTATGTCATAGACTATTTCAGAAGTAAAATACTCTAAGTAAAATACTATCTCTAACCGTCTCAGGCTTGAGACGACAAGCCAAATGTTTATATACTGTTCGGTGTGTTTAGGCGTGTCCCGGGTTACTCTCGGCGTAAAGGAGGTTGTGGTTATCCCCAAGGAGGAGGCGAGAGAGTTGCTTAAACGGCTTAGGACGAGGCCTTGGCAACTGCCTTGGATAAGATCCAGCGACCCGCTGGCGCAATCCGCCGGAGCTAAACCAGGCGACATCCTTAAGATAGTGAGGGAGTCGCCCACAGCGGGGGAGGCCGTCGTATATCGTCTAGTGGTGCCGGGGTAGGCCGGGGCTTAAATTTTTATACTGTACACTGTAGTGGGGCGATGGTAGATCTTCTCCCACTGCCAATTCTCACAAGCCCCAGCGATGGGGGGTTCCCCTCCAGGGACGACAGGTGGGCTCTTGTGGAGAGGTTTATCAGGGATAAGGGCCTTGCGAACCACCAGATAAAATCTTTCAACGACTTCCTGGACAAGAAGTTGCCTAAGATCGTGGAGGAGTTTAAGGTGGTCGAGACGGAGATCAAGGGCCTTAAGATCGTGTTGGAGCGGCTGGAGGTTGGGTGGCCTAGGATTAAGGAGAGCGACGGCTCCGAGTCGTTGATCTACCCGATGGAGGCTAGGTTGCGCAACGCCACCTACTCGGCCCCTATGTATCTCACAGCCACTCTCTACGTAGACGACGAGCCGTACGTCACCGAGAGCTTCTACATTGGAGAATTGCCCATAATGGTTAAGTCTAAGAGGTGTAACTTAACCCGGCTGAAGCCCAGTGAATATGTCAAGAGGTTTGAAGACGCACAGGACTTCGGCGGCTATTTCATAATCAACGGCAGCGAGCGTGTCATAATTTCGCAGGAGGATTTAGTGGCGGATAGGCCAATCTATGACAAGGGCGACAAGCCGTCGGTCAGATACCTCGCCAAGACCATCTCCACGGGCATAGGCTACAGGAGCACGCTTACTGTGGAGCTGAGCAGAGACGGCGTGATATACGCCACGCTTTCGGCCATGCCTGTGAAGATACCCTTCCCCATATATATGAAGGCGCTTGGTCTGGAGACAGACGAAGACGTGGTTAAGGCGGTGTCGGACGATCCGGAGATTCAGAAGGAGCTTCTGCCCTCTCTCATCGCCGCCAACCAAATCGCAATAACTAAAGAAGATGCGCTGGACTTCATAGGAGGCAAGGTGGCGGTGGGCCAGCCTAAGCCTATTAGGATTGAGCGGGCTCTCCAGCTGTTGGATAGGTACTTCCTGCCGCATCTAGGCACCACGGTCCCCGACGAGAAGAAGCAACAAGAGATTAGGCTTAAGAAGGCGCTCATGCTGGGCCAGATAGTTAAGGGGCTTGTGGAGCTTCAGCTGGGCAGGAGGAAGCCCGACGACAAAGACCACGTGGCTAACAAGAGGGTTAGACTCGTCGGCGACTTGATGACTCAGCTCTTCCGTACAGTCTTTAAACAGTTTCTACAGGAGCTTAAGAGCCAGCTGGAGAAGTACTACGCCCGTGGCCGAATTCCACATATTCAGACCATCGTGAGGCCTGACATAATCACGGAGCGCGTTAGACAGGCGCTGGCCACGGGCAACTGGGTCGGCGGCAAGACCGGCGTGTCGCAGATACTCGACCGCACTAACTATCTATCCACCTTAAGTTATCTACGACGTGTCGTCTCGTCGCTTTCAAGGACGCAGCCGCATTTTGAGGCCCGTGACCTCCACCCGACGCAGTGGGGCAGGCTCTGTGCGGTGGAGACGCCGGAGGGTCAGAACGTGGGTCTTGTGAAGAATTTGGCCCTCCTCGCAGAGATCACCACAGGCGTAGACGAAGAGGAGGTGGAACAACTGCTTCTAAACCTCGGCGTGGTGCCGGTTCTTAAAGCGAGGGAGGAGGGGGTGGGCGGCGCCGAGGTTTATCTCAACGGGAGACTTATAGGCATACATCCCAATCCCGAGGAGTTAGTAAAGGCTGTCAGAGGTTTGAGGAGGCAGGGGAAGATCAGCGATGAGATAAACATCGCGTTGTTAAACGGATCTGTCTATGTTAACTGCGACGGTGGCCGCATTAGAAGACCACTTCTCGTTGTTGAAGACGGGAAGCTTAAGTTGACTAAGGAAATTGTGGAAAAAGTCAGAAAAGGCGACTTGACGTGGGACGACTTAGTGAAGATGGGGGTTGTGGAGTACCTAGACGCAGACGAAGAGGAGAACGCCCACATCGCCGTGGATCCCGTTGGCGACTTGAGCAACTACACCCATGTGGAGATCATACCGTCCTCCATACTTGGGGCCATTGCGTCGATAATTCCATATCTTGAGCACAACCAGTCGCCGCGTAATCAATACGAGGCGGCGATGGCGAAGCAGTCTCTCGGCCTGCCTCAGTCTAGCTTCCTCTACAAGCTGGACTCCCGCGGCCACATGCTCTACTACCCAGAGAGACCGATTGTGACGACGCGGGGTCTAGAGTTGGTGGGCTACTCCAAGAGGCCGGCGGGTCAAAACGCCGTGGTCGCCCTCTTGACCTACACCGGCTACAACATAGAAGATGCTGTTATCTTAAACAAGGCCTCTGTGGAGCGTGGTATGTTTAGGAGTGTGTTCTATCGCACTTACGAGACAGAGGAGCAGAAGTATCCGGGCGGCGAGGAGGATAGGATTGAGATACCTGATAGCTCTGTGAAGGGGTATAGGGGGCCTGAGGCCTATAGTCACCTTGATGAAGATGGCATTGCGCCGCCTGAGGTCTACGTGAGCAGTAACGAAGTTATTATTGGCAAGACTTCGCCGCCGAGGTTCTACACGACGCTTGAGGCCGAGCGTATCTTAAAAGAGAGAAGAGATGCCTCAGTCGCCGTGAGACGCGGCGAGAAGGGGATTGTGGATAGAGTCATCATCACAGAGTCGCCTGAGGGCAACAGGTTGGTTAAGGTGAGACTGAGAGAGCTGAGGATTCCGGAGCTCGGCGATAAGTTCGCGTCGCGCCACGGCCAGAAGGGCGTGGTGGGCATGTTGCTTAGACAGGAGGACATGCCGTTTACTGAGGAGGGCATCGTGCCGGACATAATAGTGAATCCACACGCCCTGCCGTCTCGTATGACTGTGGCACAACTGCTCGAGAGCATGGCGGGAAAGGTGGGGGCCTCCACGGGTCAGCTGGTAGACGCCACGCCCTTTGAGGGCGTCAAGGAGGAGGACCTACGGCGGCTTCTACTCAAGCTTGGCTATAAGTGGGACGGCAAGGAGGTCATGTACAGCGGCATGACCGGCGAGAGACTTGTGGCAGACATCTTTATAGGGATTGTCTACTACCAGAAGCTCCACCACATGGTGGCCGACAAGATACACGCCAGGGCTAGAGGCCCCGTGCAGATACTCACCAGGCAACCCACTGAGGGGCGTTCGCGCGAGGGAGGGCTGAGACTCGGCGAGATGGAGAGAGACGTGTTGATTGCGCACGGCGCCTCTGCCCTGCTCTACGAGAGGATGGTGGAGTCGAGTGATAAGTATGTAATGTACGTCTGCGAGCTCTGCGGCTTGCCTGCTTATCTAGACGCCAAGTCCAATAAGCCGAAGTGCCCCATGCACGGCGACACGGGACAATTCGCAAAGGTGGTTGTGCCCTATGCGTATAAACTGCTTCTTCAGGAGCTTATAGCATTGGGCATATACCCCAAGCTGGAGCTGTCTGAGGTTTTAGATTAACTTTATATATAAACTCGTATCTAACGCCGTGTCGTTAAGGGAGGAACTTGATACTATCCCCCGAAAGGTTGTGAAATCTATCAAGTTCGGTGTCCTCAGTCCAGAGATTATTAGGAAGTACTCCGTGATGGAGGTCACAACCTCTGAAGTTTACGACGAGGGAGGCCTCCCCGTGAGAGGCGGCATTGCGGACCGTAGGCTTGGCGTCGCCGAACCTGGCGCGCGGTGTGAGACTTGCGGCCAGACGCATGACGTGTGTCCGGGCCATTTTGGCCACGTCGAGTTGGTTAAGCCCGTCATTCATGTGGAGTTCGCCCGGATTATTTACGATGTGTTGAGGGTCACATGTCCTAACTGCGGCCGCATTATGTTGAGAGATGAAGAGATTAGGCGGTATAGAGAGAGACTCACGAGGCTGAAGGGGCGGTGGAGGCTCCTCGCCATGAATCTCCACGAGAAAGTCCGTAAAAAGGCCTCTGAGAGAACGACTTGTCCACATTGTGGATACAAGAAGAATAAGATAAGGTTTGAGAGGCCTTACTACTTCTACGAGGAGACTGAAAGCGGCGCCTTGGTGAAGCTCGACCCGGAGGTGTTGAGAGATAGATTGGCTAAAGTGCCGGGGGAGGATTTAGAGCTTTTGGGCTTTAATCCCTCTCTCGCCAGGCCTGAGTGGGCTATATTGAAGGTTCTGCCTGTGCCGCCGCCTCACGTCAGGCCTTCTATACAACTTGAAACTGGCATAAGGTCTGAAGACGACTTAACTCACAAACTTGTCGATATTATCCGTATGAATGAGAAGTTGAAAATAGCTATTGAAACCGGCGCCCCGACTAATGTAGTTGATAACTTGTGGGATTTATTGCAGTACCATGTCGCCACCTACTTTGACAACGAGCTCCCCGGCATCCCTGTGGCTAAGCACAGAGGCGGGAGGCCGCTTAAGGGCATTGCCCAGAGGCTTAAGGGGAAGGAGGGGAGGTTTAGAGGGTCTCTTTCTGGTAAGCGGGTAAACTTCTCTGCGCGCACCGTAATTAGTCCAGATCCTCATATAAGCATCAACGAGGTAGGTGTTCCAGTGGACATAGCCAAAGCGTTGACGGTGCCGGAAAGAGTAACGACGTGGAATGTAGATGTTTTACGTGAGTACGTCATAAGAGGGCCGGAGACTTGGCCTGGCGCCGCCTACGTAGTGACGCCAGAAGGTAGAAGGATAGATCTGCGCTACGTGAAGGATAGGAAGGCGCTGGCGGACAGGCTTGCGCCTGGTTGGATCGTAGAGAGACATTTGCGAGATGGCGACATTGTGTTGTTTAACCGTCAACCGAGTCTCCACAGAGTTTCTATGATGGGGCATCTCGTCAAGGTGCTGCCAGGAAGGACGTTTAGACTTCATCTAGCAGTCTGTCCGCCTTACAACGCAGACTTCGACGGTGACGAGATGAACCTCCACGTGCCTCAGACAGAGGAGGCGCGGGCCGAGGCCCGCACCTTGATGCTTGTGGAGAAGCACATAATTACGCCGCGTTACGGCGGCGCCATAATAGGCGCGCGGCAGGACTACATCATAGGCGCCTACCTCCTCTCTCGGAAAGACACCTTCCTCACCAAGAAGGAGGTGGCTTTTCTGCTGGGGGCCGGAAAGTCTGCAGAGGACCCGCCGGAGCCCGCTATTCTGCATCCAGTGGAGCTGTGGACAGGCAAGCAGATTATTTCGCATTTCTTGCCAAAGGATCTCAACTGGGTTCAGCCGACGGCGTTTAAGAGCAAATGTCAAGAGGCGTATAAGTGCTTCGGCGACGAGTGGATCATAGTGATAGACGGCAACCTCGTAAAGGGGGTGCTGGACAAGAAGTCTATAGGCGCCGAGCAGGTGGATTCCCTCTGGCATAGAATCGCCCGTGACTACCCGCCTGAAGTGGCTAGACAGTGGCTCGACTCCTCTCTAAGGCTGTTTCTCAGGTTCCTAGACCTCAGAGGATTCACCTTCGGCATGGACTCTGTGTATCTGCCGCCGGAGTCTTACAACGAGTTGGACGAGCTGATAGAGGAGAGTTTAAAGAAAGTAGAAGAGCTGATCAAAGAGTTTAGAGAAGGCCGTCTAGAGGCCATGCCCGGCTTTACAGTGGAGGAGACCTTTGAAAATAAAGTTACTGAGATATTGTCCAAGGTGCGCGAAGATGCGGCGACCGTGGTGGAGAAATACGTACGCAAAGATGCCGAGGGCTACCTCATGGCCAAGACCGGCGCCCGGGGTAGCATTGTGAATATCGTACAGATGGTGGCAACGCTTGGCCAGCAGACTATAAGAGGCGAGCGTATTAGACGTGGCTATAGAACTCGCACTCTGCCGCACTTCCCTGTAGGCGACGTAGGCCCTTACGCGGGCGGCTTCGTGCGGAGATGCTTCAGATGTGGACTTACGCCGGTTGAGTACTTCTTCCACGCGGCCGCAGGTAGAGACGGGCTGATAGATACCGCGGTGCGTACGGCGCAGTCGGGTTACATGCAGAGACGACTTATTAATGCGCTACAAGACGTGTACGTCGCCTACGACGGCACTGTGAGGTTCGGCGATGGGTCACTGATGCAAGTGCTTTATGGCGAAGACGGCGTTGACGTAAGCCGTTCTGACCACGGAAAGATAGCCGACATCAAGTCTTTGAAGCTGTGGATAAGATGATCTCCAAACAGGAGTTGCTGACAAAGATTTCGCAAATACTGCCGCAACCGCTGTACAAAGAGCTTGAAAACGCCGTAAAGGACTTGGACGAAGAGAGAGCGGCGCGGCTAATTCACCGCGTGCTTAAGCTCTATGTAACATCTTTGATAGACCCAGGCGAGGCGATCGGAATTGTGACGGCTCAGTCGATAGGCGAACCTGGCACACAGATGATTCTGCGTTCATTCCACTACGCAGGTTTGAGGGAGTTCTCCATGGCCAGGGGTCTGCCTAGGTTGATAGAGATAGTCGACGCCAGGAGGAAGCCCTCTACCCCGCTTATGTTTATTTATCTAAAGCCGCCTCATAACAAGAATAGAGAGGCTACGGAGGCCGTCGCAAAGAAGATACAACAAGTGACACTTGAGATGTTGGCCAAGGAGATAGACGTAGACTATGTGACTGGCGCTGTGACGATTACGTTGGACCCAGATCAACTGAAGTACCGCGGGTTAAGTCTGAAGGACGTTGAAAAGATTGTAAGTAAGGCAAAGGGAAAGGATATGTCTGTGGCTATGCGTGGGTATACGATTACGTTCACGTTGGCGACCCCCGATGTGTTAAAGATCAGAAAGGCACGTGACAAGGTGCTACAGATCAAGATATCTGGTATAAAGGGTATTAGAAAGGTCGTGCTTCAGTACGACTCTAAAAACGACGAATGGCTCATAGTGACCGAGGGGTCAAACCTAGAGGCGGTGCTTCAGCTGGAGGAGGTAGACCCCACAAGGACCTACAGCAACGACCTTCACGAAGTGGAGGAAGTTCTAGGCATCGAGGCCGCCAGAACGTTGGTGGCACAAGAAATCAAGCGTGTCCTTGATGAGCAGGGTCTCGATGTGGACATCCGCCACATGTACCTCGTCGCAGATGCGATGACCTGGTCTGGCAGACTGAAGCCCATAGGACGGCATGGAGTCGTCGGAGCTAAAGAATCGCCTCTAGCCCGTGCTGCGTTTGAGGTCACAGTGAAGACTTTGGTAGAAGCAGCGGTGAGGGGAGAAGAGGAGCAGTTTAGAGGAGTTGTCGAAAATATAATCGCCGGTAAATACGTCCCTATAGGCACTGGCATTGTTAAGCTTCTAATGCAGTTCTAGACGAAATCCTGTTTTTTAGACGACGACTGGAGTATTTTGAGCTAATGCGTCTCTGGACGATAGAGACGAGGCAGCTACCGTGCCTCTCGCAGATACTTGTCGCGTCTGCTCGAGGCGTTTACGTGACCGATAGGTCGGCGTTGTAAACTTTATAAACAATTCTTTCATCTGCGCAACGTGGTCGATATAGGCAGGGAGCTCCAAGTTGCCATGAATACTGGGAGGGTTGTCATCGGCTTTGAGGAGACAAAGAAGGCAGTATTGGCGGGGACTCCGAAGATGGTGATACTGGCGGCGAATGCCCCTAGGTGGGCTCGTGACGACATAGAGTATTACGCCCGGTTGGCTGGCATTCCTGTCTTTATATTTCCTGGCTCAAGCATTGAGCTAGGGGCTGCTGCAAAGAGACCTCATCGCATTATGGCAATCGCCGTAATCGACCCAGGCCAGAGCGAGATTTTAAAACTCGTGGAACATGCCTGATATACGACTTACAGAAGAAGAAATTAGGTACGCAACGCTTTTTGAGAGTATCACTGGCGTGACGCCGATTGATGTAGTTATAGATAATGAATATTCAAGGCTGATTTTCGTTGTTCAGAAGAATCAAGCCGCCTTGGCGGTAGGTAAAGGGGGTTCCAACGTGAAGATACTTAGGAACATCGTGGGTAAGGACGTAGAAATTGTGGAGTCTGGCGAAAGCCCTGAGGAGCTTATAAAGAATAGTCTCTATCCAGCTAAGGTGATAATGGTAAAGGTGACTAAGTCGCCCTCGGGCTCGAAAGTCGCCATCACCACTGTGGCGCCTGAAGACAAGGGCATAGCCATTGGTAAAAACGGACGTAATATCGCAAGGGCGAAGATCTTAGCTAAGCGTTATTTCGACATAGAGAAGATAATATTGGTGTAGTTTCGTCTCTACGCCGGGCTATAAAGTTTATTAAGACTTCGTTATAAAGGGGCGTGCCCGGTAAAAAATCGCCGTACGGATTATTCGCAGGTGGAAAGTTGAAGAGAAAGAGGCAGAAATTTAGGTGGAACGACGTCACGTACAAGCGGAAAATGTTGGGCCTCGTGGAGAAGTACGACCCTCTAGAAGGCGCTCCAATGGCACGTGGAATAGTCCTTGAGAAAGTCGGAGTTGAGGCAAGAAAACCAAATGCGGCGGTGCGTAAATGTGTAAGAGTACAACTTGTGAAAAACGGCAAAGTGGTGACTGCGTTCGTCCCCTTAGACGGTAGTTTGAACTACATAAATGAACACGATGAGGTAGTTATTGAACGTATAGGTGGTCCAGAGGGGCGGTCTCTCGGCGATATTCCCGGCGTGAGGTTTAAAGTGATTAAGGTGAACGGTGTTTCACTTTGGGCTATTTGGCGTGGCAAGAAGCAAAAGCCGACTAGGTAATGCCCCGGGGGAGAGTTGTTGAGAAATCTCCGCTGTTTTTAAAGGCCATCATAGAAGGAGCTTACCCCTCTCTTGTTAACTCCCTTAGAAGGATTTTAATCTCTGAGTTACCCGTTATGGCCGTCGACTCTGTAGTGGTGGTGAACAACACCTCTGTGATGTACGACGAAATGTTGGCCCATAGACTCGGGCTTATTCCATTGACTACGCCGCTTCAGTCCCTTCCATCTCTTGAAGACTGCGAGTCAGGTCTTGCTGATCCCTCGGAGTGCATGACTAGACTTACGTTACAAGTAACCGCCGAGAGTGAAACGACTGTGTACTCCGGCGACTTGGTGTCTGAACGACCAGACGTCTCGCCTGTATATAAGGATATTCCAATTGTGAAACTTGTAAAAGGTCAGAACATAACAATTGAGGCATATGCGAAGCTAGGCCGGGCGAGAGACCACGCGAAATGGCAAGCCGCAGTTGCAAGTTACTACTACTACCCCAGGGTCGAGGTGAAAGATGAAAAATGCCGGGAGATGTGTCGGGAGGTTTGTAAAAACCTCGAAGATCCGTTGGAATGCACCTTCAACAAGGCGTGGACATGTAAAGATCTATGTGGCGAGGGACTGACGGTTGAGTGGGATCGACATAAGTATGTCTTCTGGGTGGAGTCTTTTGGAAACTATGACGTAGAGACTGCTTTGCGGGAGGCCTTTAAGATATTAAGGAGGAAGATGACCATCTTTATAGAGTCTTTAACTCAAAAAGCCGCCGCACTTCAACAAACTGCTTAGTTCCGGGAGTAGTTTTCATAGTCTCTTGAGTGGAGATTCCATCTCTATTCCAGCCTCTTATCCTGTAGTAATGTTGAATCGCTATTTCTAACCTGTCGTCTGCTTCTCAGCCTTGCCTACGACAGCCACGGCATCTACGCCAGCCCATCTCATCACCGCTCCTAGAGCGTTGCGACAGCCTAAAATCCCGGTAAGAGGTGAGCGGAATACCGCATAGGCCCTGGTGGTCATGGGGATTTTCGTACCGCCGAGAGGCCCAGAGGCTATTATCAAGGGGTTCTCCGGCGAGAAAGGCTCCACGGAGTAGCCGCCGAGTTTGTAAAAAAGCCACGACCCTACTCCTCTTCCACCCAGGAAGCTTTTGATCTTCACCTCTTCAACTTGCCAATCTTAGAATCCTAACGACTCTAACAGTTCTAGAAAAACGCCGTCACTTAATAAGCATATGTGGAACGTTTAGGGACTTGCTAAAATGCATAAACTTTAAATACTGATGATGTTGCGTTGGCGGTATGCCTCCTAATCCGACTGGGCCGACCAATAGACAGTTAAGGATGTTAGTGAGGTTTCTGAGGAAGGCGGCTGTGGCAAACTCTGCAAATATTTGGAGAGAGGTTGCGGAATATATCGAGAAGCCGAGAAAACAGAGAGTAGTTGTTAATGTCGGAAAGCTTAACCGTGTAGCAGACGAAGGAGATGTTATGGTGGTGCCAGGTAAGCTGTTGGGCGGGGGGAAGCTTTCTAAGAGGGTTGTTGTGGCTGCTGTGAATGCGTCGCCTAAGGCTGTTCAGAAGGTTGTAGAGGCAGGTGGCGAGGTTTTGACAATTCCAGATCTTGTAAGGAGGTTTCCAAGGGGGAGCAGGGTTAAGATAGTAATATGAACACGATAAGGCGTTCGTTAATTGACATCTCGCAGTTGCCTGAGAGGGGGGAGATAATTATCGACGCAGAGGGCCACGTGGCCGGTAGACTTGCCACGTATGTCGCAAAGGCCTTACTCGAAAAACCAGAACTACGGGTCGTTGTGGTAAATGTAGAGAAGTTAGCAATAACAGGAGACGAAAAGATGGTTATTGAATGGATCAAGAGAAAGATAAGTGAGTGGCGTACGCATTACAACCCAGAGAAGGCAGGGCCGAAGGTGCCGAGAAGGCCAGACCGCATTTTCAAGAGAATTGTTAGAGGGATGTTGCCAAAAAAGACAGAGACTGGTCGTACGGCATTAAAGAGGCTTAGGGTCTATATGTCTATTCCTATAGAGTTTATTCAGAGAAAGAAGTTAATTCTCTACGAGGTGCCGAAGGCAAAACTTAGGCTGAGGCCTTTGCTTGATTACGTAACGCTAGAGGAGGTCTGGCGTAATATAGACCCGGCCGCGTGGACGCGGTGGAAGAAGGCTAGGGATTTATGGGAAAAAAGATAAAACAGCAGAATACTGAGTAGCCATGGACCTCAGAACCCCTGGCGCGTTTACACTGCAGGAGGCTCCACGCGTGGTTATCTCTATGGGTAAGAAGAAGACCGCCGTGGCTAGAGCCGTTATAAGACCTGGAATTGGCCGAGTCAGGATAAATGGATACCCGCTTGAGCTTTGGCCTATTGAAATGGCTCGTATAAAAATCGCCGAGCCTCTAATCTTAGCTGGAGAACTTGCAAAGAAGGTAGATATCGACGTTAACGTATCGGGCGGCGGCTACATGGGCCAAGCAATTGCCACAAGAATCGCCATAGCTAGAGGACTTGTGGCTTATTTCCAAAGCCAGGAGCTTAAAGAACTCTACGAGCGATATGACCCCTACATGTTGAAGGGCGACCCTAGGCGGACGGAGCCTAAAAAGCCAGGTATTAAACATGCAAGGAGTAAGAGACAGAAGGCGTATAGATGATTATACCAGTTAGGTGCTTTACTTGCGGCAAGCCTCTTGGCCACTTCTATTATACGTTTAAACGTAGAGTCCTTGCTGGAGAGTCGCCTGCACAAGTACTGGATTCGCTAGGTGTCGTGCGGTACTGTTGCCGCAGGACGTTGATGGCACATGTGGAGTGGATAGACGACGTTCTTCTCTACGAAAGGCGGAGCTAGGAGATAATTTTATATATCGCTAAATACTGGCGTTTCTATGTCGAAAGCCTCGCCGCAGGTAAAGTTGCCTTCTCCAATTAAGGTATTGACTAAGATGTTGAATAAAGAGGTGGTGGCTAGGCTTAAGGGTGGGGTAGCCGTCAAAGGCGTCTTGACGGCGTACGACGGCTGTATGAACTTAGTGCTTGACAATGCCGCAGAACTTGACAAATCTGGTGAGCCGCTTACGCGATACGGCAGAATAGTAGTAAGAGGGTCTCAGGTGATTTATATATCTGCTGTTGAAGCGGCGCCATGATCGTCGTAGAGAAGGTAGACAAGACCCCAGTTGCCAAACGGCTAGTTGAAATTGTGGAGAGGAAGGGGCAGGGGCATCCAGATTATATTGCTGACGGCATTTCCGAGTGGGTGAGTAGGTATTTGTCTAGGTATTACTTAGAGACGTTTGGCGTAATTCTTCATCACAACGTCGACAAGACTTTAGTCGTCGGGGGCCAAGCCGCCCCGCGGTTTGGAGGCGGCGAGGTCTTACAGCCAATTTATATACTTGTCTCCGGCAGGGCGACCTATGAGGTAAGGACTAAAGACGGCATTGTCAAAATACCGCTCGGCCCCTTGGTAGTGCAGGCGGCCAGAGACTGGATAAAGCAACACTTCCGTTATCTCGACCCTGACCTACATACGGTGATTGACTACAGAATCGGCCAGGGCTCTGCCGACTTAGTCGGCATATATGACCTCGGCGTTAAGAGTGTGCCGCTTGCAAACGACACGTCTGTTGGCGTGGGCTACGCGCCTTTTACGCCGCTTGAGGAGCTTGTCTACAAGACAGAGAGACTTCTCAACTCGCGGGACTTTAAGGCTAAGTATCCCGAGGTTGGGGAGGATGTAAAAGTGATGGGGGTTAGAGCTGGAAAGGACGTCAAATTAACTGTGGCGGTTGCCATGATAAGCAGATTAACAAAAGATAAGAGCCACTATCTCTCCGTTAAGGAGGACGTAAAGAGGGCCGTAGAAGACCTTGCCGCCAAAGTCGCCCCGGAGTACAACGTGGAGGTCACGGTAAACGCCGCCGACAAGCCGGAGCACGGCATATTTTACCTCACTGTCACAGGCACCTCAGCCGAGCACGGCGATGACGGAATGACGGGGAGGGGTAACAGAGCCAATGGACTTATCACTCCCATGAGGTCTATGTCGCTAGAGGCCGCCGCTGGGAAGAACCCAGTTAGTCATGTGGGTAAGATATACAACGTAGTTGCGCAACGAATCGCTGATAAGATCTACAAACAAGTTAACGGCATCACCGAGGTCTACGTCGAGATCGTGTCTCAGATCGGAAAGCCGATAAACGAGCCGAAGATTCTTAATATAGAAATTATTAAAGACGGTGAACTCACTGGCGAGGTTAGGAACGAGGTAGATGCAATTGCCAAGGAGGAGCTCAGCAGAATCACACACGTCACCGAGCTTATACTAAGAGGAGAGGTTTCACTATACTAAAACCTTTGGCGGCTTTAGGGTCGTTTCCGGGAACTCGACACCTCTCTCCCTAAAGTACTTACCCACGCCCTGGCCCGCTCCAGGTTCCCAGCTCCGGCCTTCCGCAGAAGCTCATCCACTGGGTCGGGCGTCTTAACCGCCGGCCTAGGCGGCTCCTTAAGTCTCTCACCTCGCGCCTGTAGTCTTCGACAACGCGTTCGTCTCATTCCTCTGCGGAGCGGCAGTGGGGTTGATGCGGCTTTACGCCAAACCACGCCGGTACTGCTCCACTAACTTCCGTAGATCTATTTCTTTCTTCTCGTCGAGTTTCTGCCTAATCTGATTTACAAGTTCCCTTAGGGCGTCTAGATCTACGACGTAGAATTCTCCTATCTCAAGTTTTGTGACTTGTCTAAGCGGTACTCCTAGAGTTTTTCTGGCAACTGCTTCTTCTACGGTTTGTAGATTTCTACAGATTGTGCCCATGGGCTCGTCGCCTTTACACTCGGCGGTTTCTGATATGTGTATAAGTCGATATCTGGACCCGTAGTTGGTTAAGATCTCTATGAAGGTTTTTTTCAGCTGTTCTATCTCTGCTTCTTTTTTCGCAAGCTCTTCCGTAAGCGTCTCTAACCTATTCTGCATTTCTCTGTATTTGGCGTCGCGCCACCTTTCGTCCTCGACGTATCTACGTAGCTGGGCGTATTCACGTCTTAAAGCGTCGAGCTCCTTCTGTAGTTGCTGATTTTCATATTCAAGAGCTTTAATCCGCGTGTTTAGCGTCTCGTCTCTGGCGGCGCATGGCTTCTCAACTGTGACGTACACCACTTTCGTCTCCTTCTCCTCGCGTCTTTTCAACGCTTCAGACACCGCCTGGGCTATGGAGTAGCCGCGGATCACCAAGGCCTTGGCGTCTTCCAACTGGTCAGACTTCAAGATGTCGCCGAATTCTTTCTCTATCTTTTCGAACTTCGGCTTGTACTCCATATATGCCCTGTAGGCTGCAGCTAAGGCATCTCGCTCGTGGCTGGTCTTGGCTTGCCATTTCAATTTGTCAAGTATCTGTGTCTTTTCCTCAGAGGAGAGGTCGCGGCTAGGCGTATACAACACGGCTCCGCTCATGGCGGCTAGGCGTCTCACAAATTCAGGTGGATCCGCTACGTCTGTGGCGACAATCACCGGCGTTCCCCACTGCTGGACGTACCTCATCACATCTCCTCTCGAGAAGCCTCTACGGGCCACCGTGTCCAGCACCTCGCCGTCTAGCGTAAGTATTGCCAAACCTGTCACAACCCCAGGATCGACGCCCAGAATCAAAAGACGGCCACGCGCGGCAACGCCCCCTCTTTTGACAGGCGCCGAATATATCGCAATCGCCACGTCTATACTCCGCATGGGCTTTACATATCTCCGTACAACTTCTCTCTTGGCATATACCACAAACTTGGCGGAGGCAACCTCTCCAGACTCCTCTCTAATAAATAAATCGTAATCAAGCCGCGCCTCCTTAAGCTTAGCCTCGATTTTAGACGCCAGCGACTTGATCCTATGGGTGACGTTTCTCATAAAGCGGTTTCTGCTCATCCCGCCAGGCGCCGTTGAGATTCTCCTGTAAATCAGTATGACCGTCTCCTCCTCGAAGAGTTTGACCGAAGTCCCCGTGCCCATGTTTGCGAGAACTGCTAAATACTCCGCAGTCTCGAGAGGCTCCAATCTGCCCCTCACGACGGCGAACCGCTCACGCACGAGATCCTCAACCTTCCTATAGCCCTCGGGGCCTCTGGTAACCTCCACCACATCTACTGTATAGGGCAACTTCCCCAACAACCTCACCACCATCCTGCCGTATTGAAACAACTCGCCTACGTTGTCCACAGCCAAAATTTCAACCTTATAACGCTTAAAGAGGTGCGCCAACCCACGTGCGTCCAAGACCCCCTTTTCCACCACAGATCCGCCCTCCAGTACGGCGTAGGCGAAAGAGCCGCCGGGTGCGACGTCTATGCCCAGAATAGCCACATTATAGTAAAGACCTTTTTAAATATTCGAGAAAACGTCTGCCGCTACTGTCGTCCCCTTTGGCGGCTTTAAGTAGTTCATCTCCGGGGAACTCGACGCCTCTCTCCCTAAAGTACTTAGCAATGTTAGAGACGTCACGTCTGAGGTAAGTCTCGGCGCTGGGATGCCCCAAGGGGATCCACTGAGGCCAGTCAATCACATACGTCCTCTTGCCGACTATGACGTTGTATGGTGAAAGGTCGCCGTGGACAATGCCGAGACGCAGAGCCACGTGAAGAGTTTCCAAGAGGTCTTGAACCACCTGCTCAAGGTCGCCTGAGTCAAGTCGGTAAAGCTCGACTCCGTCTATGAACCGCATGACCACCACATGTCTGTTATACGCCAACGGCTCGGGCACAAGTCCACCTGCTTCGAACACCTTCTCCAAGGCGTAGAATTCTGCCAAGGCGGAAAGTCTCGTCTCGTAAACCTGACGTAGATGTTGGTATCTCCTGACCTTGGCGCTAAACGCCTCTTCGTATCTAAACACAGACACGCCGCCTCTATGGAACTTCACAGCAACTTTAAAGCCAGAAGGAGATTCACCGGCATATACCACGGACTCTTTGCCTACTCCCACGGGCGTCGGCGACAGCTTCGCAACCTTCTTCCTTATACGTAACGTGTGTAAGGCCAACACGTCGTAGCCCGCCGCAGTGATTTTCCAGCCAAGATAAGGCGAGAGATTTCGCCTAAG
>JAJHQT010000086.1 GCA_020833205.1 Pyrobaculum sp. | reverse complement strand
GGTATAACCAAGACTTTATACGGCATATCGAGGGGTTAGGCCACCTTTATAAGCTCTGATTATTTCCCTCAGCACGTTTTCGTCTATCCTCACCTTTTTAACGGCTAGGCTCTTCACGGTCTCCATCACGTAGTTCACCAGCTCCTCGCGGGGCTCGACGCCCATGTTCTTCAGAGCCCACTCCACTGCGTGCCTGCCTGAGTGTTTACCCAACACGATCCTCCTCCTGTTCCCCACGTCCTCCGGCCTCATGGGCTCGTAGGTGAACGGGTTGTTCAGAACCCCGTGGACGTGGATCCCAGCCTCGTGGCTGAACGCGTTTTCGCCCACAACCGCCTTGTTGGGCGGCACCGCCACTCCGAAGAGCTTGGAGACCAGCTGAGACAGCTCATACAGCTTCTCCAGCCGGACGTTGGTCCTCATGCCCAGCAGGTAGTGCACCGCGGCGACCACCTCCTCCAGGGCGGCGTTTCCAGCCCTCTCCCCGAAGTTGTTGACCACCACCTGCGCCACGTCGGCGCCGTTTTCAATCGCCGTTATTGTGTTGGCGACGGCCATGCCGAAGTCGTCGTGGCAGTGGACGTGTATGGGGACAGGCGGAAGCCTCTCTCTGAGGTAGCGGATTAGGTAAGCCATGCGGCTGGGGGTCATGACCCCCACGGTGTCTGGCACGTTGATCTCGTCTGCGCCGGCCTCCACGGCGGTTTTGTAGGCGTCCGCCAAGAAGGACAGATCGCTCCTTGTGGCGTCCTCCGCGCTGAAAAGCACCCTCACGCCGTGGGATTTAGCGTACTCCACCACCTCCCCAATCCTCCGCAGAGCCTCCTCCCTTGAGATGCCAAGCTTGTACTTTAGATGTATGTCGGAGGTCGCTATGAAGACGTGGACCACGTCCACGTCGGCCGAAACGGCGGCATCCACGTCGCTTTTCATCATCCTCGCGAGGCTCACAACCTCCGCCCTAGACACCTCCTTTGCTATCTGCCTAATCGCGATGAGCTCCTCCTTCGAGACAGCGGCGAACCCGGCCTCTATCATGTCCACACCGGCTTCATCCAGCGCCAGCGCGATCTGCATCTTCTCCTCCACAGACAGGGCAACGCCGGGCATCTGCTCGCCGTCTCGAAGCGTCGTGTCAAAGACCCTGATTAAACGAGCCCCGATACCATAGAGCCCAGAATGACCAGCTATATAAGCTTTACCTCCATTTATATAACCCGTCGCGGGACAATAAGGAATATATATCGGTAAGTTCCCCCCGCTCATGAAGATCCGCGGAAAGGCCATAGTATACGGCGACAAGATAGACACCGACGTCATTATACCGGCAAAATACCTGGTCTACACAGACCCAGCTGTGTTAGGCCAGCACGCCATGGAGCCCCTAGACTCTGAGTTCCCCAAAAAGGCCAAAGGCGCGATCCTCGTAGCTGGACGTGCCTTTGGCATGGGCTCCTCGAGAGAGCAGGCAGCAATTGCGCTAAAAGGCGCAGGCGTCCTCGCGGTGGTGGCGGAGAGCTTTGCCCGCATATTCTTCAGAAACGCCATCAACGTAGGCCTCCCTGTCCTGCAAGTGCCGGGGATCACAAAAAAAGTAAAAGAAGGCGACACGCTTGAGGTGGACATAGAAGGGGGGTACTGCCACAACCTCTCCACCGGCGAAAAAATCGAGGGAAAGCCCATCACAGGTCTTCCTCTAGCTATCCTTAAATCTGGTGGCTTGTTAAACTACTTAAAATATGTAAAGATATAAACATATTATTTTATATTGAAAATAATATATCAATTGCTGATCTCCGAAAATTTTCCTTTAGTTACCTTGATAGGCCATGGAGAAGTTCTATTTATTTGTCTGGAGCAAGGCTTAAATGCTCAATACATCCCGTCAGTTCTAATGTGTGGAATCTTTGGTGTATATAGCCTGTTGAACGAATACATAGATGGTAGCGTAGTGATCAGGGCTCTTGCCGTGATGAGAGAACGCGGCACCAGACACGGCGCAGGCGTCGCCCTCTATGCCCCTTCCCCTCACAACAGGGTTAAGTTCTTTACGCATATGCCTCCCCTGGACGCCGCAGAGGTGTATAAGTTGCCCAGCGGCGTATACGACGTAACTAAATACGGCGACGGAGATGTAGACGGTGTGGTCTACGTGAGAAGCAAATGGCTTGATGTGTATAAGGTGATTGGATGGCCCGAGGACATCGATAAAATCTACAAAATCTCCGAGAAGAAGTCAGCGGCTTGGCTAGGCCACACCAGATACCCCACCAACAGCCCCGGCGGGTTCCCCTACTACAGCCACCCCTTCTCCGCCGGCGACGTCGCCATTGTGCACAACGGCGACCTCAGTTCCTACGGCGCCAACCTCAACTTGCTTAAATACGGCTTTGGACACGGCGGCTTCACTGGCAACGACAGCGAGGCGATAGCCTTCTTGCTCTGGGAGCTCTACCGGCGGCACGGAGTGGAGGAGGCCATAGAGGAGCTTATGTACGGCGAACGCGTTAGGTGGGCTAGGCTTGACGGGCCCTACGCAGTGGCGTTTATAATAGGCGGCCCCAGGCCCGTCTTCGGCGCTTTTGTAGACACGCAACATTTCAGGCCGCTGTATATGGGCCTCGCCGGGGGCAGGTTGTACGTGGCCAGCGAGGCCGCCGCCATCAAGGCGGTGGCTGGCAACGGAGTCGAGATATGGGCTCTCAGAGGCGGCGAGTACGTGATCGCGTCAGAGGGCGAGGTCTGGGGCAAATACAAGAAGAGGGCCGTAAGCCCAGAGCTTCCGTTGCCTCCGCCCCAGGCGCTGGACGCGTCGCAGTATGGGCCCACGGAGCTCTCGCCCGTGGTGAGGAGGCTACTGGCCGAGAGGGGCCGCGTAGACGTGGTCAACGTCCTCGGCCATAGGTATCTGGGCAACGGCATGCAAGGCGGAGTTCTCAAGATGTGGGGGATTGTGGGGAACGCCTCCGGCAATGTGATGGAGGGAGGCGAGATGTACATATACGGCGATACCCAGGAGGACTTGGGCGACGCCATGAACGGCGGCTTGATAGCCGTCTACGGCAACGTCGGCGACGCCGTCGGCCAAGCCAAGAGGGGAGGCGAGATATATGTATACGGCAACGCTGGGAACAGAGCCGGCATACAACACAGAGGTGGGGTCCTCGTGATTGGAGGCTCGGCGGGAGACTACTTGGGCGAATACATGGGCGGAGGAGTCATCTTGGTGCTGAGGCACACCTCTGAGGAGGAGGTAGGCCGCAGGCTAGGCGCCGGCATGGTAGGGGGCACCATCTACATAAGGGGGGAGGTGGAAAGAGGGAAAATAGGCGGGGGGCTGGAGGTCAATAAGATGGAGCGCTACCTCCAGGCCTTGGGACTTGCGGGGGTGCAGATGGACGCGAAGACCGCACTGGAGGATGGGCACGTCCGCCGCCTCTTCTCGCTATACCACAGGGTCGAGGTGAGGGAGCTGACGGAGGAAGAGCTGGCCGTGCTTATGCCGTACGTCAGGAGGTTCAATAATCTGTTTAACGAAGACGTATCTATAGAAAGAGAGGTCTTCACTGTGATAACCCCCGCTGAGCTTCAGCGTGACTGACCTCCTCCCCGCCC
>JAJHQT010000009.1 GCA_020833205.1 Pyrobaculum sp. | reverse complement strand
CAGATTAAAAACAATTAACGCGAAGCCGCTGCAATCCGTTCAAGCTCTTCGCGCTTTCTTACGGCATAGCTCTTGGGGTCGTTAGCAGCGGCCGCTATTATCTCGTCGGCAAGACATTCTTCAATAGGCTTCGGGTTGTTGAAAGAACATGTCCTTGCCCCTTCTGTCAACCAACGGAGCGCCAGGTCTAGTCTCCTTTGTGGCGATACGTCGACGGAAACGGCATAGGCGATGCCGCCCATGATTATCCTCGTCACCTCTTCCCTAGGGGCAGTATTAATTATGGCGTCTATGAACACCTGGATAGGATTTTGACCAGTCTTGTAATGAATTAGTTCAAAGGCTCTCTTAACTATGTTGTAGGCCTTGTGTTTCTTGCCAGCATTTCGACCAGGTCTCATCATTAGGTTGATAAGACGCTCTACTATGGGTACCCTAGCCTTGCCGAATCTACGCTTTTGATAACGCCCCTCTGTGTGGGGTAGCAAGACTGGTTTTAGACATATATATCTACGTAAACCGGGGTCACGGACTACCACGTCTTCAAAACTCCACTTACCAAACAACAGTATCGGCTCGCCATCGAGAGTCTTTACATCGCGTGGACACTCTTCTACTATGGGAACATCTCCTATGTACTCGACGCGGCTACTCTTAGGAAGCTGCTCGCCGAAAATCGACATGCCATCTTCACAAATCGATTCTATAAAAACTTTTAGCGGTTGCCTCCGAAACAGTATCCAAGATATTCAACAACCACCTCTTCTCAGCCGTGCCAACACGGCGGTCACGGGTTTTGCATGTTGCTCAATGAACGCGTTCTCTTCGACAGTTACACTAAGGGTAACTGTGTCCTGTATCTAAGCGGCGCATAAAACCTCTAGTCGGCATAGTGGGGGTTCCCAGCATCCACACCACAGGGTTATCGGCGGCTTGTCTCCTCTTGTTGAAAGAGTAGAGCTACAAGCATTCGGCGTGGAGTGGGTTAGGGCTTGGGCACCTCATGCGGGGGAGAGACATGTGCCCAGGGCATTGCATAGATACCCGTGGATGGTGGAGGTGGTGAGGCAGAGGCCGGTGAGCACTCTCCACCCGTACACAGTGGAGGTGTATGCGGCTAGAGACGGGTCGGAGGCGTGCCTCTCGCTCGCCGCGTCGAAGGCGTACTGCGCGCGGGACGGCGCGGCGAGCGAGACAAAGCCAGAGCTGGCCTTCAGCAGATATGAAGTATACGAAGAGAAGATAAGGGTGTACAGACCAAAAGGCCTACAGGCATACACCACAACGGCAAAAGAACACGTAAAACTGTTCTATTTCACTTGCATCAAAAAGCCGCCTTGTGGCTTGGCATCGTTTAGGGGGCTGGGGCTCTTGGCTAGGCTGGCTAAGGTGGCTGGGATGACGGTGTATAGCATTAGAAACGCCGCAAATAAGATGGGGATATGAACGCTACGGCGAGGAAGCGCAAAACCTTAGCCTCCGTTTCTGGGCCACCTCGAAAACTGAGATTCTTCAGTATTCAGTATATCGACTACGAGCCGCCTCCGCGGGAGTGGTGTACAGAAGACGGATGCCTCTACGAGGGAGTGCTGACTGCGGAGGGCTGTCGCAGGGGCGTATGCATGCGGTTAACTACTTCTCTAGTAAAAGCGTGTTAACCACACGCCTTGTGCTTCTATACTCGCCGTAGAGGCTTTCCACAATCATTCTATATACATCAAAGTAAGACGTATGCTCGTTTTCAGCTATCTTAGCGGCTACGCTAAGCAGATAGGAGGGAGAACACTCCACTCGATATCTTTCCCCCCTCCACATTACCGTACATAAGACCCCCACATGTGGTGACCACTACATTACTATAACACCTCTATGTACGATCGAGGTTGGCGGGGGTATATTGAAACTAATTCATTTTCAACTTCCACCTGGTGTTGCAACGGTTGCCTCCGAAACAGTATCCAAGATATTCAACAACACCCTCTCTTCTTAGCCTCGCTAACACGGCTGTGACTGACCGTCTATTGACGCCGAGGAGCTTAGCAATTTCGGCGCTACTCAATTCGCCGTACTCCCTCAATAATTTTATAATCTGCTCAGCCAGGTTAGAGGTGTCCCGCATGGTGTCTCTTCCTCTTCGTAGGTATATATACATTTTGTACAGATGTTTTTAATCGTGGACCTTAACCACCTCGGTGAGTGAGGTCAGAGGTTCTGAGAGGTGACGAGCGGCTTGTAGACGACGTCAAGATTCTCAACGCTGACCTGGCGGCGTAGGAAAACTTAGAGAGTTCTCTAAAAAGAGCAACGGCACGTCTCACAAGCATAGGAGACGGCTCTCTGTCAGGCTCCCCATCGAACCACACGACGCATCTACCAAACCAACAGATCTGCAGATAGTATAGGATGTGTTCTTCTAAGTCGTATTCAGCCTCAGCCTCAAACGCCCCATGTTTTACAAATATATATTCGCCTACTGGCAAATCGCCTCTTTTCAACAATGTTTTTCTCACAGTTAAGCCGCCTCGGCGTATCAAAACTGCCAACTCTTCAAACACATTACACGTAAACAGACAAAACTAAATACCAGCGACTAAGTATAGGAAACACAGGCATATTACGTCGTGATGAAGACGGGATATATTGATAGGTGACGAAGAGAACCCAACTGACTATAAGGTGGGTAGATAAGTCACCGGCACGAGCGGCTCCTTCACTTGTCCCTTAACCACAACGCCGACTTTTGGCACGATTTCTATTTCGTAGATGCCGGGGCGGACCGGGCTCCAACGCATTTTTCTTACAAACATAACCCTCTTGAAGACGCCGTCACGGGCCTTCGCAATGCCCATGATAAACACGCCGGTGGCTAAGAACTCCTCCACGCCATATCTGCTGATAGCCCCGGAGCCGGATGGTATCTCTGTGGTAATGATGTTGGTAGTAGCAATTTCACGTTCGATACTCATCACAAGAACTCTGATGTACTCTCTGAGGACCTGAACGTCTTTATCAAGCGAGACAAGAGGCGCGATGGGGTCTATGACAAGTCTCTGGGCGTTTAACGCCGCTACGTACTCCCTTATCGACGCTACTAGAGACTTAGCGATGGCAGTAGGGTCTTTCTCTCTGATACGCTCTACGATGTCCATCTCAGGGACTAAAACCTCGATAAGGCCCCTAGCTCTTAGCTCTTCAATATCCCAACCAAACCTCCTAGCCCCCTCTACAAACTGTTCATACGTCTCGTCCACTGAGATGTAGATGCCAGGCTCGCCGTACTTCAAGGCGCCTTGGATGAGAAACGTTAAAGCTGTCAACGTCTTCGCCGTGCCGGTCTCCCCAGAGATTAAATACGTCCGGCCTCTGATGAACCCCCCGCCTAAAATGGCGTCGAGCCCCTCAATGCCTGTGGGGATGGTCTCGTAATAAAGCTGGGTCTCAGACACAGATTCTATTACGGCCACCCTTAAATACTCTTCTATTTAAACAGCCGCATCTCTTCATCAGTGGAGACTGTGCTGCAGGAGAAGGTGAAGAGTCTAAACAAGCTACGTGTGTACATGTTAATAGAGTCAACAGGCCCTGAGATTAGCAAAGAGATCAGTAATTTCTTCTCAGAGGCGTTGTTGAGACCCGTAGAAGCAAAAATGGGGAATGTCCACGTGGCCATGACCTTTCTCTGGAGTCTACTCAGCAAAGTGGCACAACAGCTAGAAGAAGCCGGCGAACAGGTAGTTGACATGGAATTCAGCCGCGGGAAGACAACGCTTGTGACAAAAAGCGGCTACATCATAACCATCATAGTAAGGACACGACATAACCAATACGTGTCAGAAATAGAAGGGGTGGTAGACGTGGAGGAATCGCCCTTCAAAGTCGAGGACTTCTAGGGATTCTTCTGCCGTCGCCAACAACCCAATAGTCGCCGTCGTCCCGTCTCTCGAGCTTGAAAATAGGGACTTCGTGTTTCACTCTTTCTAAGGCCTCTCTGGCTACTCTAAACGCGGTATCCCTATTTACAGCAGATATAAAGACGTACAGCGTGGCGTCGCCTGGCCTCAACGACCCCACAGAGTGGTAGATCCTAGCCTCCAGAACCCCCGCTTGTTTTTTCGCCCACTCCTCGATTTCTCGTATTTTTAAAGTGGCGTAGGGCTCATACGCCTCGTATTCTAAAACTTCTACGTTTGCATTATCTACTTTGCCCTTGACGTAACCCACGAAAATTACAACGCCTCCGCCTCCATGGGGGGCGGTTTTCTTAATAATGTCTATCACCTCCTTGTTTAAGTCCACCGGGCTCTGCACAACGCCGCCACCCCCACTGACAGGAGGCATTAAGGCTACCTCGTCGCCCTCCTGTAGCACATAAGAGTCGTCGACTGTCCGTCCGTTCACAAGCACTAATAACTCATCCTTAAACGCCTCAGCCTTGGGATAAGAGCTAAAAAACCACTGGAGTAATCGTGAAAGAGTTGTGCCATCTCCTAAATCCACCTCCTCCTGGACTTTCCCCGTAATGTCTCTCAACGCCGAGAAGTATTTAACCACAATACGCACCTCGCCTTATCGTCCTGGATTTAAAAATTTAAGTGTAGAACTTCGCATCTAGACGAAACCATATATATTTATCTAGCAGGACTTGGACCCTATGAAATTCGACGTGGCCGTAGTAGGCGCAGGCCCCGCCGGCCTCGCAGCGGCTTACAGACTGGCCTCTGCAGGTTTTAAGGTGGTGGTTTTAGAAAGGGGGGGAGAGCCGGGGGCCAAGGAGCTTTACGGCGGCCGGATATATGCGTATTGGCTTGACAAGTATCTGCCGGAGTTCCGCAAAGACGCTCCCGTGGACAGATGGGTTAGGAAAGAACGCGTATCTTTTCTCACGGAGGACAAGGCGCTGACCGTGGAAACCGCAGTGGTGGAAAAGGAAAAATCAAGTTTCGTCGTGCCGTTGACATCATTTGTCTCTTGGATGGCGAAACTAGCCCAGAACGCCGGGGCTAAGATAGTCACAGAGATCACAGTGGATAGGCTTGTAAAAGACGAAAGGGGCAGAATTATCGGCATACAATCAGGACCCGACGTGCTTCAGGCGGACTACGTCGTAGACGCCGAGGGGGTTAACCGTCTGCTTCTCGAGAGGGCGGGCATAGTGAAGAAGCTAGAGCCTGAGGTGGTCGCTGTGGGCGTAAAGGAGGTGTTGAAGTTTGAAAACAAAAAAACTCTAGAGGAGAGACTCGGCCTAGACGAAGACGAAGGTCTCGCGTGGGCTCTGGCTGGGTACCCCACTGAGTACCTCCCCGGCGGCGGGTTCATATACACCTACAAAGACGCGTTGGCACTAGGCGTCGTCGTGTATCTAAAGAACTGGGAAAAACTAAAGACGCCGGTCTACGACCTAGCCGAGAGGTTGAGACTGCATCCATACATAGCCCCCCTGGTCAAGGGAGCCTCTCTACAGGAATACGGAGGCCACATGACGCCTGTTGCCGGTATCAACATGTCGCCGCCTCGCCTCTATTACGACGGGTTGCTCATCGTCGGAGACGCCGCGGGCTTTCTACTTCACACCGGCGTGTTGATCCGCGGCGTAGACTTCGCCATAGCCTCCGGCGTCCTCGCCGCAGAGGCCATAAAAGAGGCCCGTAGCCCCTCGGCGGAGGACCTCGCCGTGTATGAAAAGAAGCTCAGAAGTAGCTTCATCTTGCCGCAACTAGAGAAGTTTAGAAAGGCAGATAGACTTCTAAGTGACGAAACTCTCTTCAGAGATCTGGCGTTGTTCTCGACGACGGCGGCGTATAATTACTTCAACATTAATGAGAACCACAAGACTTTGTTTGAAGCTGTACGCGAAGCGTCGAAAAAGACAAGAATAAGTCTACTAAAATTAATGATAAATATGATTAAAATGGTGAGGAACCTATGAGCTTGAAGTACTTCACTATAGAAGAGAGACTTAACGCCAATGCTTGGGATGTAGATGTCCACAGACCGCACATCAAGATCATAGACCCAGAGCGATGTAGGAGGTGCGAAAAGAAGCCTTGTACGTTTATGTGCCCTGCTAAGTGTTATGTGCAACAAGGCGACTATGTGGTCTTAAGCACGGAGGCTTGTGTGGAGTGCGGCACATGCCGCGTCGTATGTCCCCACGGCAACATAGACTGGAACTACCCACGTTCAGGCATGGGGATTTGGTATAGATTTACGTAACATGAAGATCGTCGTACTCACAAAGGCCGCCGTGCCACTTTCCTCTGCAATAAAGATAGACCCCAAAACCGGCACGCTGGTAAGAGAAGGCGTCCCCCTGACGAGCAACGTATGGGACAGAGACGCCGTGGAGTTCGCGTTAAAGCTGAAGGACAAATACGGCGGAGAGGTCATAGCGCTTTCTATGGCGCCTCCAAGCGGAATACCGGCGCTCGAGAGCTTAATAGGGATGGGAGTCGACAGGGCGATACTAGCCTCAGACAGAGTCTTCGCCGGCGCCGACACATGGGCCACTGCACACGTGTTGGCCAAGACAATCGAGAAATATGTACCAGACTACAACTTGGTCGTGACGGGCGAAGAGACTATAGACAGCACAACTGCGCACATAGGAGCGCAGACGGCCAGTTGGCTGGGTGTGCCCTACGTCTATTACGTGTACGACGCCGAGGTCAGAAACAAGACTCTAATCGTTAGACGCTTCTTAGAGGACGAAGGCGTTGATGAGACGTATGAGGTCGAGATGCCCGCCGTGATATCTGTGCTGAAGGGCTCTCAAGTTCCTAGAGAGGTGAGACTTTGCCGCAAGTTAAACGCCCGTGAATATATCCAGATCGTAAGCAACAAGGAGCTTGGACTAGAGCCAGACTGTGTAGGTCTCCGGGGAAGCCCCACGGCGGTCGCCGGCCTGGCCCCAGCCACTTATCCGCCACGGAAGAAGATAGTCATACAAGGGGAGCCTGCCGAAGTCGTCAAAAAGTTGATACAGGTACTAAAAGAGGAAGGCGTCTTGTAGAGCTATGCCTTGCTCTCTCTGGCCGCCAATAAACAAGGCGGAATACAGCGGCGTCTGGGTTTATCTCGAGAGAGAAGACGACAGACTAAAGGACGTCGGACTTGAGCTGTTGGGAAAGGCGAGAGACTTGGCACAGAAGCTAGGCGGCGCCGAGGTGGGAGGCGTAATCGTAGCCGGCACAGAGGAGATGGCACGCGAGGCGATTTACCACGGCGCAGACAAGGTGGTTATAATAAACAATCCAGACCTGCAGATATATACGCCCGTCGAGTATGCAGAGGCCATCGCTAGGGTGGTGCAGAAGTACAAGCCGGAAATATTTCTAATCGGCGCCACCAAACGCGGGAGAGAGCTAGCTGCATACATAGCAAATACGTTGACAACAGGAATTACAGCAGACTGCACGGCGCTTGAGATCGACCCAAAAACCCGCGACTTGCTCCAAATACGTCCCACATTCGGCGGCACACAACTAGCTACTATAAGAACCCCCCAGAGACGTCCCCAGATGGCAAGCGTCAGACCCGGCGTCTTTCCCAAGCCGCCGCGCGACGTAAATAGAACAGGTCAGATAATCTTAGAGAAGGTGGAGATTCAAAAGAGAAGAACAAGACTCGTGTCGGTGGAGAAAAGGCTGGAAAAGGACGTGGCTGATCTCCCGCCTGTGGAGTCCGCTGACGTGGTAGTTGCAGGCGGCAGAGGTCTCGGCTCAGCCGAAGGATTTAAACTTCTTATAGATCTGGCGAAGCTTCTGGGCGGCACGGTAGGCGCCTCTCTTATGGCCGTGCGTGCGGGCTGGGCGCCACACACGCGGCAGGTTGGGCAGACGGGCAAGACCATTAGACCAAAACTCTACATAGCAGTCGGCATAAGCGGCGCAATACAACACTTGATGGGTATTATGGAGGCAAAGACGATCATAGCAATAAACCCAGATCCACATGCGCCAATAATGGAAAACGCCGACTACGCCGTAGTCGGCGACTACAAACAAATCCTCCCACTTCTACTTGAGGAAATAAAGAAACCGAAGGGTTAATCGCTGTCAGCTGTAATACCACTCTTCACATCTCAGTGATCGGGGTCCTCTCCATTTATTATACTGTGGTGAAACGCACTTATATATGTCTCTGCGGTGGGAATATCATGGTTAGAGCTCTCTTTCCAAAGGGGAAGGAGCCGCGTTACGCCTTTGAAGTTCTCATAAAGACTCTACCTGAGGCCGTGCTTGCCTTCTCTCACGATGGCATATGGCTAAAGTCGCTAGATCCCACAAAAACAGTATTATTCGACTTGACATTCCACGCAACGGCCCTTGAGGACTATGTGGTGGAAGAAGAAACAAAGGTAGGTCTTATCTTCACTACGATAAAAGATGTCGTTAAACGTATAGGCGCCACAGAAAAACTTGAGCTTGAGGTAGACAACGAGAAGAATAGATTCTCCCTCTACGTGTACCCCAAGAGAGGAAGAGAAGTAGGGCTGGTAAGACGTTTCTCCTTCCCCATAGTACAGGTTGTGGAAGAGGAGGTGCCAGAACTGGCTCTCACGTTTGATGCATCGTTCGAAATAGACTCCTCGGTGTTTGACGATATACTCTCCATGGTGGGAGAGGTTTCTGACTGGATACAGATAACGGCATCTCCTGATGGTATCGTGTTTAAGGGCGTGGGTGAAGGTGGAAAAGCTGTAGAAGTCGAGCTCAGCCACGACAGCGAGTCGGTATTTAATATATCAGCCGAGGGCACCGTATCTGCAAAATACAGCGTAGAGATGTTAGAAGACATAAGCGGTAAGCTGAAGAGCCTATCTAAACGTGTAAAGGTTGAATTATCTGAAAATAAACCACTCAAATTGATGTATGAATTTACCACTGGGATTTTCAGCACTGTTGTGGCGCCTCGAGTAGATTAAAAATTAGAGAATAAATTTTGCTAGTGATGTAAGCTGGTATTGCCGAAACGTGAGGAGAGACACCAAAGCTGAGTTCATGAAACAAACACTAAGACGTAAAACATAACGATGCCTGTCACTACCATAATTATGTTTACCACAAGGTCGATAGCCTTTCTGCCTCTCTCTGACTTCACAAATTCTATAAGTATGCGTCTGATGCCGTGGGAGCCATGTACTACCCAGTCTACAGCCACGATGGCCCATATGAGCCCCCAGCCTATTTTTACGAAGGCGTATGGAATAATGACTAGCGGGTGGGTTGTCAAGACTTCTTCGAAGGGTATCTTGCCTAGGAGGAGGGCTAGGGCTATGACCAGCGGCATGCCTATTATCATCACCAAGGCGCCGGCTATGAGGATAAGTCTTTCGGTGCTGGCTTTCATGGCCCTACCAGCAGGTGTTCTTTGCCATATAGTACTAGGTAGGACCCTGCAATTATTCCAACTATGGTGAGGATTACGGTGGCGGCGATCAGCATCAGGTGGAATTTGTTTGTGCGCAGCGCGGGGATTGGCTTGATGGGATGACGTAGAGGCTTACCCGATATGAGGCCGAGCTCGATTAGGATTATCCTAAGGCCGTTTATGCCGTGGAAGAGGATCGAGAAGATGAATATAATCGCCAGTATTTTGCCTAATGGTGTCATGTCTAGCTTCAACGCCTCTTCCCAACTGCCGCTTAGAAGAACTAGGTAGGGCCTTGGGAATATGTAGAGGACTAGGTATATCCCTGTGAGTCTATGTACGGCGAAATAGACCCTCTCGATATTCAGCCCTCTAAACCACTCTAATATGCCTCTTCCGGCCCTCATAGAACCCTCTTAGCCCTTCTTATTAAGCTTGCCTTTAGCAACTGTATTGAGAAGCCTGGATCTACGCCACGTGGGCAAACTGCGCTACAGGTATAGGCGAGGTGACAAGGCCACACGCCGTCTTCTGAGTCTATGATCTTCGCCCTTTCCCCCCATCCCTGGTCTCTGCTGTCGGCGCTCCAGCGGTATGCCGCGTTGAGGGCCATAGGCCCTAGGAAGTTGTCGTTTGTGGCTAATATGGGGCACGCAGCCATGCATAAGCCGCATTGGATGCAGTAGGCGAAATTGTAGTACTTCTCAAGCTCCTCCGGCTTCTGGCCGAACTCCTTATCGGTTTCGTAAATCTCTTTCACATTGCGTATAATATACGGCTTGACTTTCTTCACTTTTTCAAAGTCCGGCTCTAGATCCACCACGAGGTCTTTTATCACCTTGTGGTTCCACATGGGTTCCACGGTTATGAACTCGGCCTTCAGCTCGGAGAGCAAGGTTTGGCACGCCAGCCGGGGCACTCCGTTTATGACCATGCCGCATGAGCCGCATATGGCCATACGGCAGCTGTAACGCACTGCAAGTGTCGGGTCCTGCTCCTCCTTTACCTTGACCAAGAGATCCAACACTGAGACCCTCTCGGAGGGCACCTCCACTTTGTACTCCTGCCACCACGTCTTCTGGCCGTCGTATCTCTTTACCTTGATGACTACCGACTTCATACTAATACTTCCTCTCCTCCGGCTTCCATTTCGTTATCGTTACGGGGGCATAAGTCAGCTTTATCTCTCCTCCGTATAGGTAAGCAACTGTGTGTTTCAGCCAGCTGACGTCGTCTCTCTTGGGGTAGTCCAGCCGGTAGTGGGCCCCTCTAGACTCGGCCCTGGCGTAGGCGCCTAGCCCAACCACAAGCGCCAGGTCTAACATGCCGTCTATCTCTAGGGCGTCTTTTAAGTTCTGGTTGTAGACCCTACTGCCGTCGGCTATTCTAAACGAGGTGTACTCCCTCAATTTCTTAAGCTTGGCTAAGCCCTCCGCCATTGAGGACCCGTGTCTAAACGGGCCGAAGTGCGTCTCCATGACGTCGTTCAGCTGCCTCTTAACCTCGTATGGGCTAGGCGCGTTTACCTCCTTATGCAGAAGCATGTCAAAGAACCTGCTTTCCTCCTTCTTGGCCGCCTCCACCAGCTTCTCCTCTGGGGACGGGAGAGCCGGCGTCTCCATTGCATACTTAGCAGCCTGTTCGCCGGTTAGTCTCCCCCAAACAGAGCACTCGCTTAAGGAGTTTGAGCCGAGGCGGTTGGCGCCGTGTACGCTGACGGCGGCCGCCTCGCCGGCGGCCCAAAGCCCACTGACCCATTTGCCGTCTGCCGTCAACACCCGGCCCCACGTGTCTGTGTGGATGCCGCCCATCGTGTAGTGCACGGCGGGTCTGACGGGTATGAGTTCCGACATAACGTCGATGCCGGCGTATTTATGCGCTAATTCGCGTATAAACGGTATCCTCTTGTTTATCTTCTCCTCGCCTAAGTGTCTAAGATCCAGCCCAACATAACACATGCCAGACTCATGTTGGAAGCCCCTCCCCTCCATGCACTCTGTCAAAATTGCCCGCGACACTATGTCCCGTGGCGCCAGCTCCATCTTCTGGGGCGCGTATCTCTTCATAAAGCGCTCACCTTCTTTGTTTATCAAGTAGCCCCCCTCGCCGCGGGCCGCCTCGCTTACCAATATGCCGCTTGGCACAAGCGCGGTGGGGTGCCATTGGACAAATTCCATATCCTTAATAGCTATGCCGGCCCTGAGCGCATAGCCTAGAGTCTCGCTTATGGTGGAGTGTGCAGTGGTTGTGAACCTATAAAGCCTACCGGCGCCCCCTGTGGCTATAATACCAGCCTTAGCGTAGAAAAACTTGAACTCGCCTCTCCTTAAGTCATATGCCGTAACGCCTCGGAAACGTCCGTTTTCTAAAATAAACTTGGTCACAAAATGTTCGTGATAGACGTGGATATTGTCGAATCTCCTAGTTTCAGAGAAGAGAGTAGACATAATGAAGAAGCCTGTTTTGTCTGCGGCAAAGGTAGTCCTAGGTATCGACATGCCGCCAAAAGGCCTCTGGGAGATTCTTCCATCTGGTTCTCGCGTCCAAGGTACGCCGATTCTCTCGAGATAACGTACCTCTTTGGGGGCGTACTCCACCAAAATCTCCACGGCATCTTGATCTGCCAAGAAGTCGCTCCCCTTTACCGTGTCATATGCGTGAAGCTCAAGAGAGTCGTTAGTTTTCTCGGGGTACAAAACTGCAGACATGCCGCCCTCTGCTGACACGCTGTGGCTACGCATTGCTTGTATTTTTGACAAAATCGCAATAGAGATTTTACCACCGCTTGCCCAGGCGGCCGCCGTGGCGGCGCGCAGACCGGCAATGCCAGAACCTATTACCACCAAGTCGTACTTCAGAATTTCCATGACAGTTTCGAATTGTAAAAATATATTATTATATTTCGGCAGTCGTCTAATATCAATTAGCAACCACGGGGCGTAAAGGTATTTAACTGCAACTCCGAAGTAACGAGTGTTATCGGTGTCTATAATTCGGCGAGAGGGCGTAGACCTCTGCGAAGGACAGGTGTTGGCTAGATGCTGTATAGACGACGTTTGTGCAGACATCCCTCTCGAGGCTGGCGTCCAGCCAGGTCTCTACAGCCTAGAAGAGGCAGAGAAACACCCAAACTTGAATAAATGTATCGATGTCTTATCTAAACAGAGGGGAGTGGGCATCAAGCGGATAGAAGTGTGTAGATCTAGAGACGCAGATAGATGTGCGAGAAAACTCGCCGAATACGTTGTTGCTAAATACGGCGGCCCAGTCCTCCTTGTAGGATTCAACCGCCCGCTGGCCGGGGTCTTGCTTGCGCTTTCAGAAGGCGTCGTGGCAGATGTGGAGGGGAGGCTTATGCCTTATGAATTTGTAGACATCTCAAACTCCTATCAGCAACTTGCGCAGGTGCGCGTGGTGGTGGTGGTCCCCGGCGCCTTGCACTACGTAGACCTTGCTGAGCTTGTGAAAAAAGCCAAGGAGATGGGCAAGCCGGTGATCATGTACGGAGCTCTCTCTGCACTTTACAAAGACCTAGGCATAGAGTATTTCTGTCCATACGGTAAACATATATAACTTCAAGTAATTATACTTGTGCGTTTCTATGAGCGCTCGGCCGGCGCGGTAGTGTACGCAGTAGACAGCCCCGGCATACTGTATCTACTTCTCCATGGAAAATACGGCTGGGACTTCCCCCACGGACTAGTCCACCTACACGAGACAGACGTCGCGGCGGCTCTGAGGGAAATCCTCGAAGAGACTGGACTAAAGGTAGAGTTGATACCCTCCTTTAAAGAAGAGATTCGCTACAAATATTCCAAAAAAGGACGCACAATATACAGAGAAGTGGTCTACTTCCTCGCAAGAGCCAGAGACAAAAACGTCACGCTCTCTAAGGAGCATGATGCGTATATATGGGCGACTCGCGACGAGGCATTGAAACTCATCACTAGAGATGAGACAAGAGCCGTGTTTTTAAAAGCCTTGAGAAAAATCCAGGAGATAGAGATAGAAAAAAAGCTTAGTCAATTCTAGACACGCCCTCAACCGCGTAGAACGGATACCTCGCGAAGTTGTTGCCGCCTGTCCTATACCAAGTGGCGTAATTCGGTGAATAGAGCAACGCCACATAGTCCACAAACAACGGCGTCTTGATGAAGTACATATTAAAGCGTAGGTCCGTGCCTACTGTAGCCATCGGAACCACAAACCCGCCGCCCATTACGCTTGCAGACTTCAGTGCAAAGATGTAGTCAATAGGCGGCGTGCTTAAGGCAAACCTCACAAACGGCGACATAGTGGATAGCACAGGCGCGTCGGCAGAGTTTCTAAACGGACGCACAACTCCGGTAATCGGTTCGCTTGTTCCGCACCCGCCGTAAAGCGACGTCCTAGCCAAAATAATGAAGCGGCTAGCCCCGCTGACGGGGTGCGAGGCCGACATCGTTGTGTATAAGAAGCCGCCGACGGTTATGGGTACGGCAAAGGAGCTAGACGGCAGAGCCACTATCCGGGTCTCTCCACCGGTGCCAGTCCACATGAACTTGCCGGAGCCGAGGTACCTATGGTACGTAACTCCTTGGTTCCAGAAGTAGCCGGCGAAGAAGCCGTCGCCGGCGAGCGTGTATACGATAAGCGAAGTGTTGCGACACCTCCAACTAAACTCCACATAGAGACCTCTGGCTGGGGTTGGCGTAGACACATAGAAGACGCGCCAGTCGCCCGATTCGTAACGCCAATTCCAGTCGTTGGCGCCTCTCACCTCGCTGGCGTTATACCAGCTGTCGGATCTCCCTGAGGTGAGCGCAAAGGCCGTGTTGACACGTACGTTTGCAGTAACTATATAACTCAGCGGAACCACGCAGGTAGTTCCGTTTATGTTAAACAACACCATTCTCTCATATGCTGTGGGCGCCGCGTCTGGTGGGGCGACAACGCGCACTGTGAAGCTGTAGCTCTGGCCAGGTCTTAACGTAATGCTTGTAGGCGTCACCTGGACGTCGGGAGCCGGAGTCCTCTTATAGGCCACGACCTCTATTGTAACGGGTACTGTGGAAGGATACGGAGCTCTCACCGGCACTATATCTACTCTCAAGACAAGTCTCTGGCTTGGCGTGAGCTTGCTACTTAGCTTGGCCACCGGGACTTCTGTCGCCGTCCCGCGTTGATAGCCGAAGTTAAGCCACGTCAACTCGTTGACGGACACAGCGCCGTCGTTGTTTAGATCTGTCCACCCGAATACCCAGAGCCGAGGTCTAACGTTCTCGGCGTAGTCGAACTCGGGGTCAAATGCGGAAAACGGGTAGGCCATCCTAAACACCACGAGGTCGGCCTGTCTAAGGACTGTTTCGTCGAAGCCTAGCTGTTGCATGGTGAAGTAACCGCCCAGAGTCCTAACGGGTATGTTCAGCCGAACAGTCTTCCTATACACCGGCGTGAGCGTGACGGCCGACGCCGAGATGGAGAGTGTGGAGGTCCTCGACTCCACGGTGATCTGTCCAACGGCCTGTCCGCCGGGGTTTACGGAGAGATGGAGAGTGGTCATGCCTATCCTCGGTTGCGGCACCTGCGTCTGCAGATAGGAGGCCCATTGCGTTGTGAGTATGTTGTTCAGCAAGTAGCCGAAATACAACGGTATGTTCACCCTCCACTGGAACTCCCAGGAGGAGCCTAAGTTCACCGCGGAGTTTGTGCGAAACAGCGCCACCGGGGCCCTAGGCGCAGGCAGACCGTAGTAGCTCCTCGCAGCAATAACCGCTCCTGTGGCGTTCACGAAGCCGTGGCCTGCGGTAAACGGAGTATAGCCGATATCAACTGCGGTGCTTGTTATGAGCTGTCTCACAAGAAACGGATCCACGGCGGCGGGATCGACCTTATCAGCAACAGCGCTTAGCACCAAGGCAACGACTCCTGCAGTCAGCGGCGTGGCTTGCGAAGTTCCGCCAAAGGTGTCCCAGTCTTCGGGGGTGTTATACCAGTATCTGCCCCAGCCGACTGGATACGCCGCTATGCCGAAGGCGCCTATATTCACGACGTCTGGCTTCACGTAGCCTGCCGGCGCAGGTCCTCTCAGCGACCAGCTGATGACGTCGCCCCAGCGGAAGCCGTAGAACGGAATTCCTAAGGCGAGCCAGAAGTGTCCGCTTGTGGCGGCTCCAACCGTTATGGCGCCCACGGCCGCGCCTGGGCTCGTGATGGTGCCGAAGCCGTAGCCGCCGTTGCCGCCTGCCTGGACAATCACGATGCCCGGGTAGTTCCTGTCGAGGAAGCCGGGCGCCGCCAGCGCGTTTATCACGGCGGATTCGAAGTCGTAGCCGAAGGCCGTGTAATCGTATATAAACAAGGAGATTCCCCAGCTGTTGCTTATCACGTGGGCCCTCTTCTGCCCGGTCCAGTACCACTGCCCGTCTTGGTTAACATCGAAGCCTGCGGCCCACATCATGCCCGGCTCCACCATGCCCCACCAGAGGCCCTTGACGCCTAGGACCTTGGCGCCAAGAGCAATACCCCTTAGATTCTGAGGACCGAGATGGCCGAGGTTGTAGGTGGCTTTGCCTCTGCCAGCCGCTACGGAGCTACAGGCGGTGCCGTGGCTGTTGAAGTCGTAGAATATGCTGAGGTAGTCACCAGCGAGGTCCCAGCCTGGGTAGAACTTGGCGTAGACGTCGAACCAGAGGCCCCAGTCGTAGAAGTAGCCGCCAGCAACGCCGAGGCTGACGGTGGGGGCTGTTGGGTTATCAACTATTAGTCTGTTGCCGAAGTACCTCAGCTCTGGGTCGTCCGCGAAGTTGCAGTTCCGGTTTATGTCGACGCGGGCCGCCGTGTAGACGCCGGGCTGGTCCGGGTCGTGCATGACGACGCCGACGTTTACATAGCCGCCGTACCAGGGTATGTACAGGTTTGTCATGCCGAATTTATACATGCCGCTTCTGCTGGTGAGTCCAGTCACTGCGTAGTTACATGTGGCGGATACCTCGTATAACTCCGCGCCATCTATCACGAAGAATACCTGGCCGCTGACGGGCAGATAGCCGCTTGATGCCGTTACTGGCTTTAGTAGCAGTACCTGCGACTCGTCGGCGTCTAGCACGAGCGGCTCAAGAGACGCCACCTGGCTTATGGGTAGGGACGCTGATTGCCCCCTGAGCGTCTTATACTGCAGGGATGCGCCTGCTGGCGATATAGAGGAGGCTATGATCTCTCTGCCGTCTTTGGTCTTTATCAGCCAGGCAAGCGCCTCTTGGAGGTCTGGATGTCCGTAATCTACTCCTGTGTCTACTACTGCAATGATTACGCCGGTGCCGTTGACGCCGAACAGTTGCTCCACCCTAGAGGCGCC
>JAJHQT010000085.1 GCA_020833205.1 Pyrobaculum sp. | reverse complement strand
ACCCTCACCCTGACGTAGCTTCTCACGTTGATCGGCGTCGTCACTCTTCTCGTCAAGATGGCCTTGACCGTCGGGAGGGGCTCCTCCTTTGCGCCTACCATCTTGTGGATGGCGGGTTTTACAAAGACGTCGAAGCCCACTATGGAGGCCACTGGGAAGCCCGACAGCATGACTACGGGCTTGCCCCGCACCACGGCGGCGCTGTTGGGCCTGCCGGGCCTTGCCGCTATGCCGTGGATGAGCACCTCGGGGCCTAGGCGCGAGACCGCCTTCACCACGTGGTCAGGCTCGCCGACAGACACGCCGCCGGTGGTGATCACCATGTCGAAGCGACTGACGGCGTCTGCGACGGCCTTGTATATGGCCTCCTCGTCGTCGGGGACGATGCCGAGGTAGTGCACCTCCACGCCGAGGTCTCGTAGAAGAGCCGTTATTACGTGCCTAGTGCTGTTGATTATCTTGCCGGGGGAAGGCGGCGCCTCCTCCAGCTCCACGAGCTCGTCGCCTGTGGAGATGAGCCCCGCCGTTATTTTATACACGGCAACCTCCTTCACGCCGACGGATGCCAAGACCCCCACGTCCCAAGGTTTGATCCGCTGGCCCCGCTTTAACACGACCTCTCCAGCTGCTACGTCTTCGCCTCTTCTGGAGACGTAGTAGAACTGGGGGACCGGCCTATACACCTCTATGTAGTCCCCGCGCCGCGCCGCCTCCTCGTAGGGGATCACTGCGTCTGCCCCAGGCGGCAGAGGCGCGCCGGTGGCCACCTCCACGGCCTCGCCGGGGCCCACCGCGCCTTTAAACGGAGCCCCCGGCAGAGCCTTCCCCACGACCTTCAGCATCATGGGGCTTGTCCGGGAGGCGCCTAACGTGTCCACAGACCGCACCGCGTAGCCGTCGAAGGCCGCCCTGTCGAAGGGGGGCACGTCCACTGGCGACACCACGTCTTGAGCCGCGTAGAGTCCTACAGCCTGAGGCGTAGGCACATGGACCTGAGGAGGTACGTGTCTCAGGGTTGCGAGGAAGACCCTCTGGGCCTCGTGTATGGGAGTAAGGACCTTGAACCCCCTCACGCATGTGTACAGCCTTGCATTTAAATACGTTGGATGGAGATGGTGTGGATCCCCAACTAATCGAGGCGAGGTATCAACGTGCTGTGTTTCGCGGAGGCGAAGAGACGCTCCGCATAGACTTCCAGTTGAGATACGGCGACATGTGGGAAACCCTCTGGCGCGCCTCCAGCGATGCCTCTGAGGAGGACGTAGAGACCGCCGAGAGGAATGCAGATCTCCTGGTAGAGCTCGTCAAGGGCAGAATAGACGAGGAGGAAGTGGCGGCGCTCTACGCGGCGTACGGCAGAAACTTATCTCTAGAAAAAGAGCTGGAGCTCGGAATGGAGCTACTGGGCCGCCCCGGCGGCGTCGAGAAGTTGTTGAAGTGGGGCCTCGTCATGCATTTCGACGACGAAGTTGCGGCGGCTCCGCCGTATTTGGCTAAGTTGTTGATAGAGCTAGCTGGGAGGGCCCACTTCGAGAAGCCTAACCTCCGGGAGGAGCTTGAGGCTTATTCTCACGACGGCGCAACCATGGCGTATTTAGAGGCGTTGCTGACAGAGGAGCTCGACGTAGAGATGCACCGTGCCTTCTACGGCAACCCGCCGAGAGAGTTGAGAGTTGGCCGAGTCGCCGTATATAGAGACGACGTTGGCCTCGTCGTCACGCCTATCTACTCCATAGACGAGGTGTTAGAAGCCTTGCTACAGGTAAAAGAGAGGAGGGCCCACGCCCTGGCCAAGGCGCTTTCCCTCCACGGCGAGTACGAGTTCAGCACTGAGCATAGATGCGGCCTTCACTACCTCTCTGTGGATGGGTCTATGGAGAAGAGCGGAGTGGTGGCGATATGTCCATGGCTTTCCTACTCGCGGAAGCTTTGGCGGAGACTCCACAACATGGTGTTGATAGTCGAGGGACAGAGGCCGCCGCAGATGCAGAGGTCTAAATTCGGCGTGGTGTTCATAAGAGGCGGCGAGGCGGAGGCGTTGAGACCAGCTACCCCCTCGAAACTGTTCGACTACATAGTCGACGTGTTGTACAGCGCGGGGTTCGCCGTATCAGAACTTTAGGTAGGTCCCGTTCTCCAACTCCCGCCCTCTAAGGTCTAGATACCTCAAGAGGGTAGAGGAAACCACGGCCTTGGCGCCGGCTGTCTCGATTAAATACAGCGCGTAATACTCCCGCGGCCCTCTGTAGTATGTATATACATGGGCTGTCAAGTCCGGCAACTCTAAAACTGCCACGTTAAGCGCGGTTTTGACGTATTGAAGCGCCTCTTTAAACGCCTCCTGCGGCGCATCCCACCGCTTAGCCAAAAACAACGCAAGTACATAACTATCTGTATAGTGGGAGGGGTCTATGCCGAGTTCAGCCGCCATGGCTGTCTTGTCGACAGAACCGTTGTGAGCCAGGAAGAGTATGCGGCCGTCTGGGGTGTAGACCATGTAGGGATGGGCGTGGGCTGGGCCGAGGGGCTCGCCAGGAGAGGCGGCTCTTGCGTGGGCAAGTACGACGTCTTTCATCACCACGGCCGTGGGGTCCTCCCACGCAGGTAGACCCGACTTGTAGTAGATAAAGCCGGTGTTTGACGCCGCGACGAAGCCCCAGCCGTCGCGGTGTTTTTTCTTTTCGTGAGGCTTATAGGGGTCGTAATGGGCGGCTAACTTCAAGGCGTGGGATAAATCTATAGGTCCTTTAGAAATATATAATCTACACACTAGGCGCGGGGAGGTGTCGCCTTTGTGTGAGATCTAGCCACTATCAAAGTCGTGGTGGACCTTATTCCCTCGATCTTCCTCACTTTTTCTCTTACAACGCTCCTTACCCTGTCTATATCCGGCGCCTCGATCTTTATTATTATGTCGTAAGGTCCGTAGACGAAATAAGCAGCTCTTACTTCGGGGATCGCGGCCAGTTGTTCCATAATCTTGTCCTCAGAACCTATGTCGATGTTTAGAAGCACCACAGCCTCCATAATTTTCTAGTTGGGGCAGATATTAAAGTTTATCTACTTCTAGACTCCAAGTACCTACGGATCACCACCGCCGTGGAGAGATCGACTCTGTGCCTCTCGCTTAGGCCTGTGTCGGTGTCTGTGAACTCGACGATATATTCACCGCCTTCCCCCTCGCCTTTGTACACCTTGATTAACATATTGGGTTTGCACATTGCCGTTAAGGAGGTGGGGCTCTTCTCCACTACGGAGCAATCCACATACTTAAACACCTTCGTCTCTGCAGGAGTTCTGCTTATAGGCCCCACCGGGGTTTCCTCGTAGTAATACATTTTTCTCCGCCTGCTCACGTCTCAACACTCGGGCCCCTATAAAAATTTGAGTTTCAGCTTGACCGCCCTCGCCGCTCCGCGCGCGAAAAGCCTTCAGCTGGTTAAGCGAGAGACATACGGCTCATCCTTTCCATTTTGCGTTTGTGGTCTTCCAGAATATGTTTGACGCATTCGTCAACGGAGCGGTGGCGGCTGTCTTTCGATACAAATAAAGGGGGAGGAAAAAACGGCTAGATTAGTCTTACGTATTCTCTCGCCGCCGTGGTGTAGGCCAGCAGTCCCTTGGGGCGGTACACCTCCCGCAATGCGCCCTCGTAC
>JAJHQT010000084.1 GCA_020833205.1 Pyrobaculum sp. | reverse complement strand
TGGCTAAGTCGGGCGGCACTGGGGAATAGGGGACTGTCAACCTCACGGCCTTAGATCTCGGCGTTACCTTTCCACAGTTGTCACAATACACATAAGGCTCTCGCCCCTTGTCGCCTTTCTTACGGCCTCTGTTCTTTCTCTTCTTAGGCACAGCGCCTTTACTAGAACAGTTTTTAAATTTTTAGTAGCGTTGAGAAAGCCTAAGCCAGACCTCGGCGCGTTTCTCCCCACATGCCAAGTCGCGTAAGTCGTAGCCGCCGACAGACGCCTCAACGTCTAGAGGAGTGCCTAAGCTCTCTACGCCCAGAAGCTCTTGTATCTTCATGCCGCATTCGTTGTCGCCACTCCAAGGCACCTCCACCACCTTACCGTTATTTATGGCGTTTCTCGCCGCTTCTAAACTCTCTACACGTACAATTCTGCTTCTTAACTCCTCCCAAGCTCTTCTCCGCAGGTTCTCCTCCACTGCTCTCATCAAAGTCTTCACCGCGTCTACAAACTCTTCCATCTTCACGGCGTATTTCTCTAAGGTGTCTCTACGCGTGACCACTACCTGTTTTTTCTCCACGTCCCGCTTCCCAATCTCCACTCTGAGGGGGGCGCCTCTGAGCTCCCAGTAGTAGAACTTCCAGCCGGGGGTCTTATCCCTCCTGTCGTCTACGTAGACGCGGATGCCCGCGTTTTTCAACGTCTTAGCAACCTCATCCGCCGCGGGCATCACCGCAGGCAGTTCCTCCTCTCCGTAGAATATAGGCACAATGACCACCTGTATCGGGGCGAGGTTAGGCGGTATGGTGGTCCCGGCGTCGTCGCCGTGGGTGATGAGCATTGCGGCGATGCTCCTCTCCGATATGCCGTAAGACGTGGTGTGGGCAAGCTTCCTAGTGCCGTCGGCGTCTAGATACGTCACTTCGAAAACCCTCGTGAAGTTTGTCCCCAGGTAGTGCACAGTACCTATCTGCAACGACCTGCCGTCGGGGAGGACTGTGTCGAAGGCAATTGTGTACTCAGCCCCGGCGAACTTGTCCCAGTCGGGCCGTTTATTTATCATATACGCCAGACACATCTCGTCGAAAATCCGCTTGTATATCTCCACGGCCTCGCGCACCTGTCTCTCGGCGTCTTCCCTATCTACATGCACCGTATGCGCCTCCTTAAACATGCTGATCTCCCTCAGCCGAATCATGGGGTGCGTCATCTTAGTCTCCGCCCTAAACACGCTGACGATTTGATACAGCCTAAGCGGGAGGTCCTTGTAGTCCTGCACCCACAACTTAACCATGGGCATGATAGCCGTCTCTGAGGTGGGTCTCAACACAAGCCTCTCGCCGGCCTCGCCGCCTTTAGAGACCCAAAACACCTCCTTCTCAAAGCCCTTGATGTGTTGCGACTCCTTTCCGAAAAACTCGTAAGGAATAAAGACCGGGAACAACACCTCCTCGTGACCAGTCTCGTCGTGTAGACGACGGATTAAATTCTCTACATTTCGCCGAAGCTTCATGCCGTAGGGCCGCCACACGTACGCGCCCTTTACGGGGTAACGCACGTCGTAGAGCTCCGCCTCGCGCAGAAGCCAGTGAAACCACTCTATTAAGTTCTCCCTAAGCTTCTCCCTGCGGTGAGGCCTCGCCTCTCTGATAAGCTCCATGCCGCTACCTTAAGAAATCTAAAATAAAAATTATCCCCGCCTAGCTGACACGATCCAGCCGGTATGCACCACGTCGAAAGTTTCAGGGCGCAGTTCGCCCGCCACTGGCTTCCAACGGCGCAGAAACACCTCATAAATAGAGACGTCGTAGAAACCAGACCTTTTCAGCCCCTCTACGCTCTTGCTCATGTGTTCAACCGTAGTGGAGAAAATCACGACAGCGCCCCCCGGCTTCAACACCTCCGCGGCGTGGTCCAGAGCGTTCCAGGGATCGCCCATGTCCAAGACAACTGCGTCAACCCGCACCGAGCCGAAGCCAAACTTCACAACGTCTCTCAACTGAAGATCTACGTAGTCCATAAGACCTACGTTTTTGAGGTTCCTCACGGCGATGCGCAGATGTTCAGCCCTCTTTTCAAAACTGTACACAAGCCCCCAAGGCCTCACGTACCAGGCCAAAACGGCTGTTAAGAACCCCGAGCCCGTCCCCGCCTCAGCCACCACCGAGCCGGGGCCCACCGCCGCGGCCTTGACTATGTAAACGGCGTCTTTAGGGTATATGGCCTGGGCGCCCAGACGAAATTTATGTTCAATCACGTCGAAAACCGTGGCCGGCACAGCCCTAAACCTCACTCCAATGGACGAAACCACCGAGAAGCCATGAGGCGCCCCCACCAAGACGTCAGTATCGACATACCCCCTGATCGTCTGCACCTCCCCGCCTCCAGCCCTCACCACAGTCCTAAACCCCCCACGCTCCTCAACCAACAAGACCCAATCACCCCGTCTAAACACAGAGAAGACTCCCCCTTGTTTAAAAATTAGAGCGCTACGCTACGTTCAGCACCGCCGTAGCGTTTTAAATATGCGCCAAGACCTGTTTAGAAGAGCGCCTAGAAGCATCGGCAACTCACAACGGTCTCCAGCCGTAAGCCTCAAAACTTGGCGACGAGATACCACTTTCTGAAGTACCTCATCGCTGCGGCGACGTCTGTATTCCTCCTTGTAGCGGCTGCTCTATAGCTAGTCAGCAACACGTCGCCCTCCTCAAACCCCGCGGCCGAGGCGGAGATCGCCAACGGCACAACCACATCCGGCAACACCCTATACAGAGGCTCCCCTCCCCTGCTCCTCAAGACTAGGCACAGCTTATGAAGCTCCGGCAACACCTCCATAAGCAAGTCACATCTAGGAACGCCGCCCAGCCTTACCCCCAACACAGAGTTAATCAAAACATCGAGCTCATCCCCTCCAATCCTCATGGCCAGATAAGAAACCACCTCAGGAGTAACTACTCTAGAAAGCCGGAATCTAAGAAGACTCCGCGGCGGCAAAATCGAAGTGCCGACAACGGCTAAGTAGGCCAACTCCGCGGCAAGCCCCCGCAACACCCGCCTCACTCTATCGTCTAAAAGAGACAACACGACGAAGAGAGACAAACCCCATAAATAGCCGACATACAACGCAACGGCCGTAAACGCCGGCACACGGCGCCTCGCGGGTAAGACAACGGCCATGAAAACCCAGAAAGCCCCCCACCCAAGACCTGAGAAACGCTTGAAAAATAAAGAAGACAGAAACAGACCTCCAACAAATACGAGCTCTAGACACGCTGTAAAACTTAAAAACACAAGACATGCGGAAAACAGGGCCCGTAGCTCAGTCCGGATAGAGCGGCGGAGCGCTTGCCGGCCGCAGTAGGCCGCAAGGCGCCGACCCTCCTAAGCCGTAGGTCGTGGGTTCACGGCGAGAGCCGGCCTACAAATCCCACCGGGCCCGCCATCTTCTTGACACACAGAGCCCCCACAGCGTACTTCGGTTACGCGGCCGCTGGCTTTTCGTGACGCTTCTTGAGGCGGGGGTTTGTCTTTAGGAGGATGTAGTAGGCTAGTAGCGCCGTCGACACAGCAACGAGGACTCCTGCCCAGAGGGTTCTATCCACCGACACGTAGGTGTTGCTTACGGTTACTGACCTGAAGTTTTCTATTGGGTAAATGGCTGTCTCTGGTGGT
>JAJHQT010000008.1 GCA_020833205.1 Pyrobaculum sp. | reverse complement strand
ACACGGCGTATATGGCAGTCGTGGGCCGCGGAGTCGAGTGTCTCATAAACGACGAGGAGCTTAAAAACGCGGCGCGGCTTTTGAGCCGTCTCATGGACCGTCTGGGGGCCGCGGTTAAGTCTAGGTATTACACCTACACGGGGCCCGTCGAGGTGGTGGGCGACGGGGTGAGGTACCGTCCCTATGTGACTCCGACCTCCACCGCCGAGATCGTGCTCAGCGGAGGCACCGCCAGAGTCGTCGCGGGCGACTACAGAAAGAAATTCCGCACTAGGTTTGACGTGGCTGGAGTGCTTAAGAGGTATATAGAGTACCTCGAAAAATGTTAATATCCGTGCCCCATCTCTGCCGGTGACGAGACCAGGCTGGGTGATGGATGAGCAGGGTTAATAGCGCTGAGGACGCTTTTTGTCTCGTTAGCGTTGACTCTTCTGGAGTGAGGTATTAGGTAGAGTTCTCCGTTTCTAGTCTCTATACGGACCGCGCCTGTGCCCAGTAGATACGCGACGATTTTGTTTGGGTCGTGACCTGCGTTTCTTAGCTTTTCTATGTATTCCACAAGTTTCTCCGGTTGTTGGGGGGTTTCTGTTTCTAGGTAGAGGCCTGGCTCTATTTTGAGGTCTGTCTTGACGAGGACGTCTAGTTCTGTATATATGGCGTACATCTTCTCAAGTACGTTGATGACGGTGGTGAGTTGTTTGTAAAGCTCGGCCACTAGCGCTTTTAAGTCTTCGTCGTCGTATTTCTGGGCTACTCTCTCCAGCTGTTCTATTGTACGTGCGAGTCTAGTGAGGAATTGCATTGAGTTTCCTCAACCTGTCTATTGTTAATGGGTGGGTCTTGGCGAGTATGGTGAGTTTCGTGGCGAGTGGGTTAAGGGCGGACTCCACTATGCCGTTCCAGTCTAGCTTGACGAGGGCTGAGGCCAGTCGCTCTTTGTGGCTGGCTGCGGCGTATTTATCGGCCTCGAATTCAAAGGCGTGGAGAACCGCCGTAAAGAGCAATGCCACCCCCGTGATGTGGACGGCCAGGAGTAGAATTGAGTACTTTGCGTATACCAGGTGGACGAGGGGGAGGCGTAGCGTGTACTCGGCGACGAGGAACGCGAGGAGTTTATGGGTGTGTCTATACTTGAGATGTCCTCTTTCGTGCTCCAGGACCGCTTGTAGCTCCTCGGGGGTTAGTCTTGCGAAGAGGCCGGTGGTGAAGTATATCACGGGGCCGAGGGGTCCGTCGAGGGTGAAGGCGTTTGGTCTTTTGTCGCGCGCCACGCATACGCCAGGCGGCGCGTAGTAGAGCTCGTAGTCGCCGGGCAGCGACGAGGGGTTCTCCAGAATTGCCAACTTGTTTCTCCTTAGGTACTCCACGTCTCCGTAGTTTGTCCTAACTACTCTGACCTCGTCTGGAATTAGACAGCTTCTCTTGAGGTGTAGGTAGAGAGCTAGGTAGGTTCCGGAGATCACGGCGACGCCGACTATCCACTGGATCCACACGTTTTTTATAATAAATATGGGAGCCGCCGACAGCGCCAACGGCAGGAGGAAGATGTACATGTTGTACTGAAGCGGGGGAGGCTCTACGTATCTTCCGTCTTTGTAAGTCCCCACTAACGCTGCCTTGAAGCTCTCCCGTTTGTATTTCCTACGTATAAAATCTAATAACTGCGCGGCGTCCACTTAAAGAGGCGGTTTGTTGTATTTAACACCAATGGTTAGGTGCTTATCTTCTCTGCCTCAAGGAGCTCAAGGACTTTTTCCGGCTCATGTATGGTGAGGATGTCCCAGAACTTGTTGTTTTTGTAGAGGCCGTAGACTTTACCTCTTGCGCTTCGTTTAATTACTGTAACATAGCCTCTTTGTACCAGGTCGTCGAGAAAAGCTCTTATCAACACTGTTTTTGCCCTCAGATCTTGGCGGCCGTATAGGTGTAGGTCTTGGGCCACTTTAGACGGTCTAAAAGTTATGAGGTTGCCCTTGGCGTTTTGAACTTGGTCCCGGAGGAATTTAATTGTGATGAGCTTAATACGGAAGGAGTCTGTTTTGTCGGCGTAAGTGCGGGAGAGTGTTCGAAGATCGGCCATATATTTAAAGAAAGCCCTCCTATTTATTTATTTCTTTGATATTTGTAAAACACCTCTCCTCTAGGTAGCTTATTTTGCTTTTTATATTATATATCTCTCTTTCAATGTCTGCAATATATCGCATAAAGTAGTTTATATATATGTCACAAGGAGTCAACTCATCTATTTTCAAACCTAAAAGCCTTAAAACCTTCTCTATATCAACCATAGCTCCTCAACCTTGTTATTTCTTATTATGGCGCTACGTTTTATCTTTAAGTTGTAGACATAGTGCGGCTGGGTTATGACATGAGTGCTGTGGACTAGGAGATCTTGTGGCGGCATCTCGTTACTTACTAGAACCACGCGGAGCCCGTACTTGGCGCTTTCAAATATGAGGTTTTTAACCACGTTGCCACGATTTATTATGTTCTGGGCCTCGTCTATTATCAGCAACCTCTCCGGCCTCTTGGCCACGCCTCGCTCAAAGAGGTAGTTGTAAAGAGAGGTCAAGATGAAAAGAGCTACTAAGATCTTCTCTTCATAAAGCCTTAACTTGGATAAGTCCACCGACACCTTTTTCTTTGTGGAAAAAAGCTTCTCAAGTGGGATCCGCCCGCCTTCGAAGACGTCGAGTATATACTCTAGGCGCCTCGCAATAGCCGCCTTCATCTCCACTTCGCTACGGGTGGTGACCAAGAAGTTGTCCAGCGCCGTCACTACGTCTCTCAACGTATATAGGCGTTGTTGCCTAATGGCGCGGTACAGAAAATAGACGCTGGGCTCGTTGAGGTTCAAGGCGAGGCCGAGGATCTCGGCCAGAAGCTTCTTGTCGAAGTTCTCAAGGGAGATCTTAAGCAACCTGGCGTCCACCCTCAGCCACGGATATTCGTTGTGCCAGTCGAGGATCAGGGCGGGCAGTCCCGACCTCTTTATAAGCCTCTTGGCGAGGCGCGTCTTGCCGCTACGGGTGGGGCCTGTGATGATAATGTGTCTATCCAGCGGCAGGTAGACGGGGCCTCTCTTCCCGACGCCGATGAACACGCCGTCGTTTAGAGAGACTGCAAGAAGCGTAGCTAGAAGAAGGAGCTCCCACACCTATATCCACCGTTTTTAATCTACTTCAGGGACTGGGAGAGGTAGTTGGGAAGGAGGTGTCTATACTGTACAAACCTGTCGTCGATAAGCAAGATGTATTTCCTCTCTTTAGCTAGGTTTCTGACTATTCTCCCAACTGCTTGAATCACGTGATTCACAGCGGTGAACAACACCGCATATCTATACCCGTCGAAGCCAAGCCGATTAAGTACGTCCACCTTTAGCCACAGCTCGTCGGATCTTATGTCCGGTATGGGGAACCCTACCAACACGCCGGCCTTCACGTCGAGGTTGACGCCTTCGGAGACCGGGCTGCCGTAGTAGGTAACAACCACGTGGTCGATGTCGCCCAGAGGTCGTTCAGACACTGGGATGTCTCCCAGCCTTGAGGTGTACAACTCAGCGAGTTCTCTGTTGGGGAGAAAAACCACTACTCTTCGGTATTCGTGAAAAACGCGCCTAACCGCCTCGCCGACGGTCTCTATGCATCTCCTCCTCGTCCTTGTTCTGTAGCGTACGGCAAGAGGGATGTGGTCGACTTCTAAGTTGTCTACGCCGGGGAGCGTGGAGATCTCTACATAACTAGCCCTAAGGAAGTGTGTAAATATGTGAGAAAACCTCCGCGTTATGGAGGCGCTGGCTGCCACAAGTCGTCTCGCCCCCCTCACCAGCTCCCCCACCAGAGGCAACGCCAGACACATCAGCCGGCCGCCGGCGTCGACGCAGTAGCGCCTGGAGTACAGCTCGTCGTCGTGGACCTCCACCATGGAGAGCAGGTTATGCGCCTCGTCCAACGCAACGAAATCCACGTCCTCAAAGAGGTCTGCGATGACCGAGAAGTTAGTCACCTTAGATATATACGCCAGTGGAAGCACGACGACGTTGCTCCGCCGGCCGGCCGCGTGGAGAGCCTCGTAGGGGCACACGCCCTGTCTGTAAAGCTCGTCTACGTCGAAAACCAGCTTTAAAGGCCGGCGGGACTGCGCCTTGCAGACACCAGACTCCCTCAGCTTTAGACACTGTAGAGAATTCTCGGCGCCGAAGGGACACAACGACCTCCGCCCAAAGAGCACCGCGGCGTCTCCCCCGAACTCGGCCACGTATTTAGCCATCTGCAGACCTTCTAGGTGGCTCCTAGTAAACACCAAGGCGCGTCGGCTGCGGGCCCCCACCTCGGCGATAGCCCTGGACTTGCCGGTGCCCGGCGGCGAGTATAAAACTATGCGCACTTAATATTATAGACTTTAAAAACTGCTTAATAACTCCTTGAGATACTCACTTATCTTTGAATTAGCGACTTCATCTAACTCAAGACAGTGCTCAACCATCTTCTTTACAAATGCCTTGGCCAAGGCTTGGTCGCGCTCTCTCAAAATCTTCAACTTCTCAGGTAGATCCACCCTCACCACCCTCACCGCGGACTCCAGAGAGGTGAAATACCTCTCTAGATCTCTGATCTGGTTTACGACATCGTCAAACACGTTGACCACCTCCGCAGGTACGCCCTGGAGGTCCATCTCTGCATAGGCCTTGTTTACGCAATATCTCACAAACCTATACCGTAGAGTAGTTACCACATCCACGGCGCGTCTCACTCAGCAGTTTATTTGTTTTACGCCTAACCTCGCGCCGAGCTCTCTACCGAACTGCTCCACAGGCACAACCCCCACCTCGGAGATTCCCAACACTGTAATTCCTCTCTTCACGTAGAAATAATACGCATCTGTACCTGGCTCATACTCATCGACACGCGGCCCCCAACGCCAGAAATATCTATCGCCGCGGGGGTCAACCCCTTCGTATAGCCGCTCCCTATAGACGGCCTTCGCCAACTTCTTTGCGCAGTAGAGGCCGCCGCCCCACCGCGCCGGTATATTCACACTGACGGCCAAGACTCCGTCGAGAAAGGCAGAGGACTCCGCCGCGGCCACCGCGACGCGGCGCATAAGCCCCACATCGCCTCCGGTCTCCATCGACAAGGCGAGAGACCGCAGGCCCAACACGCCTCCTTGTATCGCGGCGCCGACTGTGCCGCTGCCGTAAGTCGCCTCAACTCCTATATTCTCGCCCACGTTCACGCCGGACAGAACCAACTCGGCGTCTGGCGTCACCAGCTTAACCGCTAAAAACACCGCATCGGCAGGGAAGCCGTTCACCACGTAATATCCCCCGAGCCGCCTCAACCTAAGAGGCTTGTGGTAGGTCCTCGCCAGCCCAGCCGCAGACCTAGGCCTCTCAGGCACCACCACAACCACCTCATGGCCAGCCTCCTCCAACGCCTTCACCAAAGGCCCCAGCCACGGGGCGTGAGGACCGTCGTCGTTTGTGACCACGATCTTCACAACAGGCAACAAAACCACCTATTTATCTTGTGGCCGACGCCAACCCGGCCACCGCCAGCAAAGCCCCCAACGCTTTCCTCCAGCGAAACGGTCTCTCTGCGACTGCGGTCACCAGAGGATACGTAGACATAACCAAGGTGGCCAATACGTAGTCGCCGAGAGACACGGCTAAGGTGTAAGAGCCAAATCCAATAAACGTGTCGATGAACCCCCCTGCGACGAGGCGGAGAACTTTACAAACAGGGCCGCCGCGGCCCAGATAGAGACTTGTCAAAAACACCACCACGCCTCTCATAAACATCGCGCCGCCGGGGCCCAACGCGTTGACCGCCGCGTAGAAGTTTATTGAATATAGCCCAGATAAATGCCGCCGACACGCCGTAGAGAGCCCCGCGTCGAGAGCCTTGATCATCCCACGAAGCTACAGCAAGGCCTAGTAGAACCAACGCAGCCGCCGGCGCCATATGTAGCCTCCACGCAAGAAGCGGCAACAACACTATGTACAACGAACTGCTGATGTTGCCCACAGACGCTCCTCCGATCTTCACCGCCGTGATGTAGAGCCACGACCCCACGACTCCCCCCAGCAAAGCCGCGAGAACTGCCGCGGCGACCCCGAAGAGATCAACCGAGCTCCACGGCAGAAGAAGCCCCAACGCAATAGAAAACAAAGAAAAAATCCCCATCGCCCTGTACTGAGAAGTGCAGGCGAGGGCTGGCCTATACACCACCGGCGCAATGCCGTAGGCCACGGCCGACATCACAGCAAATAACAGAAAGGCCACGCCTCGGAAGAACTGAACCCTTACAAGTTTTTCCCCACAGACGTAGAAAGACCGCCTGCAGGCATGATTCATCGCTTTCTAGCGCCACATATTTCATAGAGCGCGCCTTACGGACGTTGCCTCTGAGCTGTGACGTGTTGCGGCTTCCGCCGGAGGCCGCCGGGAAGATTTCCGTCTTCCTCAGCCGGGGCTCCAGCCCCCGAAGACGGCGGGGAGCAGAAAGACCACGAGTTAACTGTTATATAACTGAGCCACACACACACCTATGGACGACGCCACGGCGGTTGCCTTAGCCTTCCTCATTCTCTTTGTCTTGACGGTGGATACCATATACCTAGTAATGTTTATAGCGCCGCGTAGGCCGACCTCCGCTAAGCTTATGCGGTATGAGGCAGGCAACCCAGAGACGGGTCCCGCAAAGGCTCCCCTCGCCATGCAGTACCTCGGCTACGTCTTGATGCTCGTTACGTTGGAACCCGCCGCCGCCATACCGATAGCAGTCTTCATGTTCACAGGGAACTTGACGCTTACAGTGCTCACCGCCGTGGTAGGCGGCGTCGTGGCGCTGGCGGCCTCTACATACGCCTACAGATACGCCAAAAAGATAGAACTCTGGCGCGTCACTCCATAAGCGCCGCCTTTAACAAGCCGAGGAAAACAGGTCTCGGTTTTGTCGGTCTGGAGCGGAACTCTGGGTGGAACTGAGTGGCGATGAAATAGGGGTGGTTAGGCAACTCGATGATCTCAACCCGCCTCATGTCGCGCCTCCAGCCGGACACCACGAGGCCGGCCTCCGTCAACTTAGGCAGATACGATAGATTGACCTCGTATCTATGTCTATGACGCTCAACGGTAGTCGAAGTGCCGTAGAGAGACGCCGCTAGGGTGTTGGGCACTATCTCCACCTCTTTATTGCCAAGGATCATGCTACCCCCCAACACGTCCACCTCCTTCTGCTCAGGCGCTAGGTGAACCACCGGATGCGGAGTCTCTGGGTCGAGCTCCGTAGAGTTGGCCTCCTTCAGCCCTACGACGTTCCGCGCGTATTCCACCACTGCCAGCTGCATGCCGAAGCAAATGCCGAGGAAGGGTATCTTCTCCACTCTTGCATACCTCACACATTCGATCATGCCCTCGGTCCCCCTCTTCCCAAAGCCCGGCAGAACCACTATGGCGTCTAGGTCAAGTCTCTGCAACATGTCGGGGTCTTTCTCCACCTCCACGGAGTTTATCCACACAAGCTCCGGCTTCGTGTCCAACGCCGCCCCGGCGTGTTTAAGCGCCTCTATAATGCTGAGATACGCGTCGGGAAGCTCCACGTATTTTCCACACATCCCCACAGCAACCCTACGCCTGGGCGCAGTCAGACGCGACACAAACTCCTCCCAATCTCTGTAATCAGGCGGCGGAGACACAAGCCTCAGCCGCTTCACCAAGAAATCCCCCAGACCCTGTTGATCGAGGAGAAGAGGCACCTTATACGTCGTATCGACGTTGTACGAATTAAATATAGCCCACTGCGGGACGTGGGCGAAAAGCGCAATCTTTCTCAAAGAGTTTGTATCGATAGGACGCTCCGACCTGACAACCACGGCGTCCGGCTGTATGCCGTAACGCCTCAACTCCGCCACGCTGTGTTGCAGAGGCTTAGTCTTAAACTCCCCAGTTATAGAGAGGAAAGGCACCCACGCCACGTGGATGAACACCACGTCGTCGCCCAGCTCAAGCCGAAGCTGCCTCACAGCCTCCAAAAACGGCAACTGTTCGTAATCGCCCACAGTTCCGCCTATCTCCACAAGCGTCACGTCGAAGCCGCCAGCCGCTTCCATAATCCTGCGCTTGATCTCGTCGGTTACGTGCGGAATGAGCTGAACCGTCTGGCCGAGAAACTCCCCCCTCCTCTCTTTCTCAATAACTGAGAGATATATCTGACCCGACGTTATATTATTCCTCCGCGGTAGCTCCACGTCAAGAAACCTCTCGTAATGCCCCAAGTCTAGATCCGTCTCACCTCCGTCATAAGTCACAAAAACCTCGCCGTGGGCATAGGGGTTCATAGTACCAGCATCTACATTTAGGTAAGGATCTATCTTAACCGCATTCACCGAGACGCCCCTCGCCCGAAGAATACGGCCAATACTCGCAACAACGACGCCCTTACCAACTCCAGACATCACGCCGCCGGTGACAACTATGAGCTTCGGCACCAACCACCAAAGCTACAGATATAAAAACAAAACCTCCAAGACCAGTTAAAGATAAAAAAGATAGAGATGAAAAAAGACAGTGACGAGTTGAACCCACGCGGCATAGGTGGCGAGAGCCTGCCCAGCAGTGGCGGGCGCTGACACGTTTTTATACCTCCTCTTCACGCCCCACATGCCTATCGTAGAGGTCGGAGGCGTAAAGGTGCGGTTTATATCCTGGGCCGAGGGCATCACGCTCAGCGAGGCCCTGGCCAGGAGGGTGCAGGAAAGCGGATTCCGCCCAGACGTGATAGTGGCCATATCGCGGGGGGGCCTCGTCCCAGCCCGCATCATAAGCGACGTGTTGGGGGTTGACGACGTGATAACCATCGGCGTCAAGTACTGGAGCCTCGCCCAGAGACGTGCAGAGAGACCAATCTTCTACCACGGAGTAGAGCCGGGGGTAATACGAGACCGGAAAACACTCGTGGTAGACGAAGTCGCAGACACAGGCCACACGTTGATGTTTGCAAAAAACCTTCTCGACCTCATAGGGGCGGCAGAGGTGAAAACCGCAGTGCTCCACCTAAAAACCACCAGTAGATTCACGCCAGATTACTACGCAGAGAAGATAGAAGAGTGGGTGTGGATCTCCTACCCCTGGAGCCGGTACGAAGACCTCAGAGAATTCAAAAAGAGAGGACAAGACATCTCTAGATACATCGAAAACATCTGCCAAAACATTTAAACCACCACCCCAATCCTCCCGTGAAGAGGCTTCACCTCGCCGAAGTGTGACGAGTCCTTTAAGAGCTGATCCTCAATCAGGCACATGTCTCAACGCCTTCTACGTCTCGACACACGCAAAGAGAGGTAGCAATAGGTATGAGTCCGTACGGCGTACGGCTCTGTACCGCCCCCTATTGTAGGCTACCACTCTCCTTGCGTAAATGAGCCGCCTTGGTTGAACCTATTCAAAACTGCCGTTCCAACCCGGCCCAACTCGGCACTCCCCCTATCTGCGCCTATCTAGTCCCCTCTTTCGTCTCCTCGTAGCCGCAGTTTGGGCAGTAGAGTCTCTCCACCACTGTGTATCTCCCGTTTGTCACCTTGGCCGACCTCTCTACTACCTTCATCCTGGAGAAGCAACGGGGGCAGGTGTGGGGCCCGGGCCTGTAGACCCCCGCCGCCGACAGTATCCTCCTCACCTCGTAGAGCGAGAGGCCGAAGGCCCGCGCTGTCTCTCTCAGCGAGGCCCCGGATAGGTACATGTTTACCACCGCCTGGGCGATGTCGCCTCTCTTCTCGGCCACGTTCCAGATCTTGCCTACCGCCCTCGCCCGCTCCAGCGCCACTTTGGTCCTCTGTCTTATGAACTCTCTCTCCATGGTGGCGACGAAGGCGAGGACTGCGCGGAGAAATTGGCGGTAGACGCCGTCTAGACTCTGCAGGGCCTGCTCCCGCTCCGACGCCGAAACCACCACGAGACCCAGCTTGTTCTCCACTATATCCAGGAGGGTGAAGAGCTCTTGGAAGGAGCGCACAAGTCTCGAGATCTCGTAGACGAGAAGGACCTTGGGCCTGGGCTCCAGCTTGTTCACCTCGTCGGCCATCTGCCTGAAGGCGGGCCTCTCCCAGGGCTCCGTGGCTCCGGACACGCCCACGTCTATGTAGTGACGGACGATCTCGATGCCGCGTTCCACGGCCCACTTCTCCAGATAAACCCTCTGGTTTTCTGGGTCTTGCTCCTCCGTTGAGACGCGGATGTAGGTGACCGCCGGTATCAAGACCTGGACTTCTCCTCTCTCCTAGGCCTGCCGGCGCCTCTGGGCCGCCTCGGCGGCTTCACCTCCTGCGGTTGCTGAAGCGGGTATACGTAGTAGCCGAGGGGCCAGCCGTACGCTCTGTCTACCTCCTCGGCGGATGTCGTGTGGACGTCTATGTAAAAGACGTTCCTAAATATGAGGGGCTCCTCTATCCACACTCCCACCCTCTCTGGATAGTGCGCAATAGGTTCTACAAACCACTCGTAGACCCTGCTGTCTTGTATAAACCTGACGAAGTCGAGGTACTCATCGGCGTTGTAGAAGCCCCAGAGAACCACCACAGAGGCGGGGGGGAGGTTCACCGTTATCCTCCCCAGCTGGAGCGTGTAGCCGAACTTGTCGGCGGCGTCTCCGTACACATGTTTAGGCTGGAGGAGCTCTACTCTGCCGCCTATCTTCCTTGCGTGTTCTTGGGCGATGTTGTAGGCTTTTTTGACGGCCTCAACCGCCTCGTCTCTATTCAGTGGGAGGAACCACACGCCACTGCGATATGGACAATATTTAAACAATAACGTCGGCGCGACGTCCAACCCCCCACGCCGGGGGGCACGGCGGCGGTCAAATATATTGACAACCCCTATAATAACTGATAGACATAAAACCGACGTAGTCGGCACCCCCATGATCGGGCTCCTCGCCTTAACTGTGGTGGCTGTCGTAACCGCGCTGGCTCTGCGGAGGGTGAGAGACAGAGTACTAACAGCTCTTGCAGTGGCGGGGCTTGTTCTGCTGTCTGTTCCAGCTCTCCTCGTCAATGGAGACGCCGTAGAGAGACTAATCGCAGCCGTCTATATGTACGCCCCCTACTGGGAGTATCTGGTGCCTGTGGCCTTCTTCGCCCTTGCGCTACTTCCAAACGGGAAGAAGAAAAAGAAGAGCCGTTACACAAGACGGGAGGTGGTCACCGTCTAGAGGCGTAGACCAAGGCGACCACTGCAAGCAAGGCGACTAGTACAGGTATCCAAACACTTTTTTCCTCCTCCCCGGCGGCAGGAGTTGTTCTCGGCGTCACGGTTGCCCCCTGTGCCGGCGGCGCTGCCTCCAGAGAGGGTCTTTGATGTACTACTCCTCCTTTTGCAGTACACGCTGCATCTCCCATGGCGGTGGAGTAAATGGAAGCCATTATGTAATACGCGAGGGCTTGTTGCTTGCTTCCTTGTTGGCTACTGAAGTAGTCGCCGAATTGGAGGTAGCTCAAGGGAAGCGTGTTTGTGTAGCCGCACTGCGCCGCCCGCGCCATGTTTATAAGAGCTCTGGAGCGGGCAACCTCTAGATACTTGTCAGGCGCGGCGGCCATCAGAACCGAGGCAGACTCGGCGATTACCTCAATCGAGTTGGCCATAGAGGCGAGGTAGAGGCCCTTGCTGTAGAGGTCTTCGGCCAGCTGAACTAAGGCGCCGTAGTCCCTGGAGGTTATTCTATAGGTGGTCTCCAGGTATGCGTACATGGTCTTGGCGTAGTCCAGGTACATCCTGGCGACCTCCGCCAACATGCTCTCGTTGAGGCCGGCGCCGTAGGCCGTCTTGCGCGCCTCCTCCACCCAAGACCTAAGAGTGACGGCGCGTGCATACATGGCGCCGGCGTCTGGAGAGGTGGAGTTCGCCTGGAGATACACCTCGTATATCCGCGTGTAGCTGGCCACCACCAGATCTACGTTGTTGATAGTCACGGGTATCTTCGCCAACTCAGCCTCCGCCTCTTTCGCCATCTGTAGAGCCTGGTCGTACAGAGTCCTGGCGGTCCTCCGAGACGACGAAGCTTGTTGTTGATAGTACTGTCTAATGCCTTGGAATATCAACGACGCAGCCGTGTAGTACTTCTCCTCCGCCTTAAGCTTGTTTATAAGCGCCGTGTCGACGTATCCCCTGCCGATGGTTTGGTTGTAGTAGCTATATACGGCGTTGAAGAGATTCCGCGAAGTCACTCTAAATGCGGCGTCGTCAACAGAGCTGGGCGACGGCGTCTGCAGCCTGTACCCAGTTAGGTAGTATATGGCGTCTTCCAGCGTCCCTATCTCGATCACCTTTATGCCGGAGACCCCGCTGGGCGCCTCGCCCATAGGCACAAGGACCGTGGTTATGCCCTTCTTAGCCGCGGCGTCCACCTTCTGTGAAACCCCGCCGACGGGCCCGATGAGGCCGTCGGGGAGGATTATGCCGGTCATCGCCGTGTCGTCTCTAAGCGTGAGGTTGTTCATGAGGGCGAACAACGCCACGGTGATGTAGCCGCTGGCCGAGGGGCCGCCTACCTGGGCGTCGTTGGCCAACACCCTCAAAAGAGCTGTGTAATTGGTGTAGGGCCGTCCGGAGTACCGCGACGCCACATAGAGGGCTATCTGCGCCGAGGGGCCGAAGCCCTCGCCGGTCTCGGGGACTCCGGCGACGTACGCCCTGCCGTCCCCCGGCGTGATAAGCGTCACCTTTATGGGCAAGACGGCCCCGCCCGTGGGGCCCACGGCAAGGGCGTTGATCTCCGCCGAGGCCACTTTCACTGTGAAGGTCTGCCACGTCACTGCAAGCACCACGGCGGCCAACGCCACCAACACGAGCAAGATCTTTCTCATGTGCCGGCTTGCAGATGCGTTATAAAAAAGTAACTCACTTAGACCCTCAGTGGAGGTCGTGTGGCGTCACCTCTCTGCTACGCCTGGCTCATCACTTTAAAAACTACACAAAGAAGTTTATATGGATGTCGCCGACGTTGTAGCGAAGTCGAGACACTGCATAGTCTTCACTGGCGCCGGCGTGTCGGCGGAAAGCGGCATCCCCACATTCAGAGGCGCCGGGGGGCTGTGGGAGCGCTACAGGCCGGAGGAGCTGGCCACGCCTGAGGCCTTCGCCAAGGACCCCGAGCTCGTGTGGAGGTGGTACAAGTGGCGGCAGGGGTTGGTGCATAGGGCGGCGCCCAACCCGGCGCACTACGCCATCGCGGAGCTTGAGGCTCTTGGGGTCGTCAAGGCGGCGATCACTCAGAACGTAGACGGGCTCCACCAGAAAGCCGGCAGTAGAAACGTGGTGGAGCTCCACGGCTCTCTGTGGCGGGCGAGGTGCGTCAAGTGCGGCGCCGTGTACAAGCTGGAGAAGCCGGTGGAGGAGGTGCCGCCCAGGTGCCCCAGATGCGGCGGCTTGCTTAGGCCCGACGTGGTGTGGTTCGGCGAGCCTCTGCCGCAGGATGCCTGGGCCAGGGCCGTGGAGCACGCGGCTGAGGCAGACGTGGTGCTGGTGGTGGGGACCTCAGGGCTGGTGTACCCCGCCGCTTATATACCCCACATCGCTAAGAAACACGGCGCGGTGGTCGTGGAGGTAAACGTGGAGGAGTCCGCCGTAACGCCCATCGCCGATTTCTTCCTCAGGGGGAGGGCCGGCGAGGTGCTCCCGAGGCTGGTGGACGAGGTCAAGAAGAGGCTCGGCACCCGCCGAGAGTCTTCGCCACGGAGTCCGTCTGCCATCGGCTCGTCACAGCCGTAGACATGTACAAGGGGGTTTAAATGGCGTATCTCGTCTTCTTCCTCTGCCCCAGCCACGTGGTGGACACCGGCGCGGCGACGTTTAAGATAGAGGGAGGCGGCTACGTCTACGTGGGGTCCTGCGGGGTTTCATGTGTCAAGCGCGTGACTAGGCATCTAAGGAGGCCGGCGGTGAGGAGGTGGCACGTGGATTACCTAAACTGCGAGGGGCTCTACGCCGTGGTGGTGCCGGCTGAGGAACGGGAGGCGGCCAGACGGCTGGCGGAGAGGTGCCCCTACGTCCCCGGTTTCGGCGCCACTGACGACCCGGAGGCGCCGAGCCACCTCTTCAGATGTAGCCTCGCCGAGGCTCTATATTGGCTTGACCACGTAAGGCGATGAAGAGACTATCTTGACGTGGCCTCCCTCGGCTAAGTACTTCACGAAGGCTATGCCCTCCTCCGACAGCCGAAGCACGTCTCCGGAGCCCCGGGCGCACAGCGCTATTCTATACGGCGTCTTCTCGCCGACGCACTCCACGTATCTCTCCGCCAGCTTCTTAAACCTGGACGTAAGAGACTCGACGTATTCCTCCATGGGCACCCTGTCGCCGTTGCCTGTATACGCCATGTGGCCTTTCAGCCCTCTCAACGCCGCGACTACGTTGATGAAGGTGCGGACGCTCACTATCCAACTGTCTATGTCTCCCACAAAGATGACGTTCTCCACCCCGAAGCAGGTGTGGCCCCACGTGTGGGAGCCGCAGGGTATCACTCTCACAGATAAGTCGCCCAAGTCTACCCAACCTGCTGTAAATCTATACACGGCGCCTTTGAAAGACCCCACGGAGACTCTCGTCTTTGCGTCCCGCGGCGCGCCTGCGCGCCTCAGCACAACTTCGGCGTATCTCAACGCCCTCTCTAAATCAGTGGCCATGCCGTACTCAATGGGGTTAATGACGACCCTCTTGGCCCTCCTCGCCCCCGCCACATGTCGCTCGTGGTGGTGCGTCACCAAGACGACGTCCACCTCCACGTCCTCCGGCACGTCGACCCCGAAAAAACCTTCATACACCCACCCGACGCCCACCCGAGAAAACACCAGTATCAATACACATCTTATTTAAATGGTGTACTGTAATACTGTGAGCTGGGTCGATAAATTCCTCGCAGACGCAGAGAAAATGTTTCAAATACCGCGGCGCGAGCTTGAGAAATTTGTCGTGTATATGGCGGAGAACCCGGAGAAGGTCCAGGAATGGGCCGAGCAACTACAGATATCGGACACAGACTTTCTGATGCTGAGCACCATATACACTCTGTATAAAACCGAGGAAAAAGTCATCAACATCCTCTCCGACATGGAGCTGAAGGTGGACGAGGCCATAGGCCTCATATCCACAGCCACGGCGAACCTCCTAAACGCGTTGCCGCAGGAAGACAGGAAAGTAGTACTGGCACAAGTCCTACTGGCCATCGCCCTCCAGACAGAAGACGCAGGCCTACGAAACTCCCTCGCAGAATACGCGAAAATACTCCTAGCGCCGGAGGACGAAAGCACACACGCAGAGGACCAGGAGGCAGAAGAGAAGCGTTGACGCGAAAGGCGGCGCAATCAAACATCCACAACCGCGAAATATTTAAGTCTCTTGCTGGTTAATACCGTGTCTCAAGCTGTCAATATGGTAGAGCCATTAGGGATCACGTCGCACTCCGGAGCCCAGAAGTACGAAGTTGTATCCACGTGGAGGCAGACTACGTATATTGTGGCTACACAACCGGTGTTGGTTAAGGCGTTTGACGACGTTCTAATCATTAGGCGCGGCACTGGGACGCCTAAGGAGGTGGTGTCTGGGAAGGCGGACGTGATAATCGGCCTCGACGAGTGGGGCCACGTGGTTAATGTCGAGATCGAGTTCGCCGAGTACTACTTCCAAGACGCAGAAACAGCCCGAGAAATCTTAAAGAAGGCAAAATGGTAGAAAACGCCAAGCCGGCCGTCGCAACTGCACACCATCCACTGTTTGGAAAAATCGAGGTAAAAGTTATTCCGGTAGATGTAGAGATCACTAAAATTGGAGAGGGATATCTTGTAAATCTGCTTACAAAACTCCAAGTTGAACCTGAAAAGAGACACCGCAGTGGGTACCTCTGCGGCCAAAACTTGTCGTTGCCTCAGAGACCCGTTGACATAGCCTCCGCGGAGCTGGGCTATGTAAAGATCTCTCACGGCAGAGACCAAATCGAGGTATACGTCGAAATCACAAGAGTCTTCGTAACCGACAATGCTTCAGATGCAGACGGCAGACCTTGCGTCACGGTGGTTTGGCGGCATGGGATCAAGGTGTGTCCACGAGGTTGACGTCGTCCATATTGAGGAGCGGGGGCATCATATACAGCTTTGGGAGTACCTCCAGCAAGAGCTGTTTCTGACGCCGGATTGCATCGCCAAAACAATAAAGAAACTCCTCAGCCTAGAAGTTGCGCACCTAGCCGACAGCTATGGCGTAGAGACAGCTAAGGGAGGTAAAGCTCTCTGTCTGGCAATAACCCTTGGCGCTGGCTCTGCGTCGGTGATGATAATAATAAGGAAGACGCCGAGTTGTCTAAAAACCCTTACAGCGTATCCCAGCCCGAGATGCCAGCCACAGCATAAAATCCCAGCTTGTGGAAACAGCCGGTAGTCCAGAAGCCCGTATAAAAATGGACCTATAAGCGCCGCCGCCGGGATTTGAACCCGGGACCTACGGGTTAACAGCATCGGCGCAGCGATCTGCGGGGGGCGTGTCTTTGTTTTTGTGTGTTTTTAAGTTTTTCTTTGAGTGTTTTGGCTGTGTTGGGGTTTTGCGCGAGTCTTTCGAGCAGGTGATGTGTTATTACTAGGCGTCTTCCTCCCTTAGTGATTTTTATGTGGTCTCTCCACTGTTCATACTCCTCTCCCAGCATTTCTCTCAGCTTGTTTTCCAGCGTTGTCTTTATCTGTGCAATTAGCTGTGGGTCGCCGTATTTTTCGGCTTTGATCTTGCCCCTGTCAT
>JAJHQT010000083.1 GCA_020833205.1 Pyrobaculum sp. | reverse complement strand
ACCTTCACCTTGAAGTAGTCGGCGAGCTTCTTGAGGTCCTCGTCGGTGGCCTCGGGGGCCGCCAGGAGGCCCCTCGAGTTTATCACGGCCAGCGCCCCCACGAGCGGGTTGTTGGCCACGGTGTCCACAACCACCTCAACGCCGAGCACGTCAGCCACGACCTTCCGCAACTGCGGCTCCAAGAGGGGCGAGACCAACGCGACTCTGTTGTTGGCAAGCACGAGGTTCGAGACGGCGGTGTACTTGGTCTGTAGCACTTGCACGTTGAGCCCCAGCGACTTGAAGAGCTTGACCTCGTCCTCTAGCGCCAGCGGCGACAGAAGAACGCCGTTGTCGTTAACCACCGTGAACACCCCCAGCAGGGGGGACTTCGCAATGGTGAACCTGGCTACAGAGGTGCGGAGGGTGCTCCGCACCACGTCGTCGATTTTCTCGGGGGCATCGGGCGGGAGGAAAGTTATGGTGTTGTTAGACGCTATGAAGACGCCGACGGAAGATGTGCCGAAAACCTTGACGGGGGCTACGTCAAACATCACTCCTTCAGCTCCACAACCACTGACCCGTCGCTGTATTTCTCCACAGCGACGCGCACCCGCCTCGGCGGCTTCTCAATACTGCGGGACCACAACGCCATGTTGAGCCTCTGGCTCACCTTCACCGACCTGGGCTCCACCTTGAGATGCCTAGCCACAAACCTCCTGATAAGCCCCACGGCGTATTTAGCCCTCTTGCTTCTCGAAACTTCGTAGGCCCTCCTCAGGTTTATTACATACTCCCGCGTGAGCACCACCTTCTTCTCCTCAGACACGACCGCATAAAAAGGTCAAGTTATAAAATTTAGCCCCAGTAAAGCTCCGGCTTCTTCTTCTCGCCCGGTCCCTCCGCTACGCCGCCTTGGACGGGCCTCTTAGGAGGCCGCATCTTGAGCATGTATCTATCTGTAGACTTATAGATATACGTTTCCATGTAAATTTTCCAAGCAAAGTAAAAGAGATAAATATACACTTCTACTTGTGATAGACCCCGAGAGGCTACTTGAGCTTGTGCTGAGATACGCAGTAAAGACAGAGGGTGGGGAGGTGTATAGGCGCTACACAAGGTTCCGGGCGGACAGGTGGTACGGCGGCATCGCCACCGCAGACGTGGTTGGCTGCAACCTACGGTGCGGCATGTGCTGGGCTTGGAGAAACACCTCCTTCGTCTTTACGGCGGGCGAGTGGCTTCCGCCGGGCGAGGTCGCCGACAGGCTAAGGGACATAGCGAGGAGGAGGGGGTTTGATCAGGTGAGGGTGTCCGGCGGCGAGCCCTTAATAGCCCCGGCGCATCTGCTCAAGGCCATAGACCTCTCGGCGGAATACACCTTCGTCGTGGAGACAAACGGCATTTTGATAAACCGGCAACTCGCCAAGGAGCTAGCCGCGAGGCCCAACGCGGTGGTGAGGGTTTCCCTAAAGGGCGCCGCGGCTGAGGAGTTTGAAAAAATTACAATGTCGCCCAGCGCCTACTTCCACAGGCAACTAGACGCCATCCGCCACTTGGTGGAAAGCGGCATGAAGCCCTGCCGCGACGTGTATCCAGCCGCCATGTTGGGCTTCTCCACTGACGAGAACATAAAGAAGCTGGAAAAGGCCCTAGCCGACATACACCCCGTCCTCCCCCAGTGCATAGACGTGGAATACGTAATCCTATACCCCCACGTAGTGAAGCTGATGAAGACGCGCGGCCTCACGCCTATACGCGCAGTGAGGCCGAACGGAGTGCCCGCCTTCATGATATGAACTGCCTCCAGCTCACTCTCTACCCAAGCATAACGCTGGCGCTTCTCGACGAGAGGCTCATCAAGATCTTCGGCGTGAAGAAGGGCGTGTGGGCAGGCGACGACCTGTATATATCAGGCCGGTGGTACGACCCCTGGAGATATATAAACGACGTCGCGGGGCGTCTCCGCGACAAGACACACGCGCTGGCTGAGAGGTTCAGCCGGTGCATCGGCATCTCCATCTCCCCAGGCGACGAGGACCTCCTCTTCGCGGTGGCCTTTCTCACCCAGAACACAGACTACCACACCAACGTATTGAGGTGGACACGAGCCATCTTCTCAAAGACGGAGGACCTCGCCGAAATAGCGGAGACAGCCCCGTCAGTCGGCAGGAGCTACCAGCTCCAGAAACTGCCGCAGGCACTCAAGGCGTACATAGAGCTCGGCAGACCCCACGAGAGGAGGGAGCTCCTCCGCATCCCAGGAGTCGGCCCCAAGGTGGCTGACTTGTTCCTCCTCTTCACCGGCGACGCAACTGCGGCGCCCGTGGACAAACACTTCATGAGGACGGCGCCTAAGCTGGGGCTCGACGGGAGGCCCCCCAACCCCGCCTACTGCCGCAGATACACATGCGGCACATGCCCCCTAGCCCCCCGTTGCCTAAGAGCACAAGCCGCCGAGAAGCTAGGCCGGCTCGCCGGCTGGGCCCAGACGCTGGCGTACCTAGCCGACAAGGGCGTCCTCAGCATTTAAATAAACCACAGCTTCAAGCACCCATGGGGTGGAAGACAGGGTAAAAAAAGTAGAAGCGACAGACATAGTTGACGTAGCGGAGGAGTTTGTAGTCACGCCTTGGGAGGTGCGGGGGAGGGTCGACTACGACAAGCTTCTCCGGCACTTCGGGGCCAAGCCCCTCACCGCAGACGAGATAGCCCTCCTCGAGAAGTACGCAGGGGAGGTGCACCCCCTAATTCGGCGCGGCTTCTTCTACGCACACAGAGATTTCGACGCCGTAATGAGGTGGCACAGCGATGGGAAGCCGTGGGCCCTCTACACGGGCAGAGGCCCCAGCGGCCCCGTGCACATAGGCCACATGGTGCCGTGGATCCTCCTCAAGTGGTTCTCAGACAAGTTCAACCTGGAGGTCTACTTCCAGCTCACCGACGACGAGAAGTTCTTCGACGACCCCGAGATGAAGCTGGAGGAGGCCACGAACTGGGCCTACGAAAACGCCCTCGACGTGATAGCCCTCGGCTTCACGCCGGACAAGCTCCACCTAATCGTCGACACCAAGGACATAAGACCGCTGTACCCGATAGCGGTTAAGGTGGCCAAGAAGCTCACGTGGAACACAGTGAAGGCCACCTTCGGCTTCACCGACTCCACAAACATCGGCCTCATATTCTACCCATCCCTCCAGATAGCCGTGGCCTTCCTCCCCACCGAACTACGCCGCGAAGCGACGCCGGTCCTCATACCCTGCGCCATAGACCAAGACCCCTACTTCCGTTTGGCGAGAGACATAGCCGACACGCTCGGCTACCCCAAGCCCGCCACTCTGTACTCCAAGTTCATCATGGCGCTGACGGGCGAAAGCAAGATGTCCGCCTCCAACCCCGACTCCGCCATATACACACAAGACGACGAGAAGGCCGTCAAGAGAAAGATAACGAACGCCTTCACCGGCGGAAAGCCCACCGCAGAGGAGCAACGCAAATACGGCGGAGACCCAGACATATGCCCAGTCTACCACTACCACATGCTTTTCGACCCTGACGACGCATCGGTGGAGAAGATCCGGCAGGACTGCAGAAGCGGGGCGATGCTGTGCGGCGAATGCAAGCTCAAGCTCTACGACAAAATAACAAAATTCCTAAAGGAGCACAAAGAGAGGAGAGAAAAAGCCCGCGGAAGCGTGGATCAATACCGTATAAGCGTCAAACTCAAGTAACAACCCTACCAA
>JAJHQT010000082.1 GCA_020833205.1 Pyrobaculum sp. | reverse complement strand
AAAGCGTTAGAGCCGGCGCCGCTTCCAAACGGCACCAACAAGATCTTGTCGCCTGGCCTAGCCGCGTCGAGCACCTTTGCGAAACCTATTAAGGCTGAGGCGTTGTAGGTGTTTCCTATGTGCGTAACGACTATGCCGGGCTTCACCTTCTCTATAGGGATATTCAACATAGAGGCGGCACGGACGGGAAATCTGCCGTTTGGCTGGTGGAACACCACATATGTGAAGTCGCTTGGTTTGTAGCCGTACTTCTCCATAAGCCCCCTGGCGGCCCCCACTATGTGTCTAAAATAGGCTGGTTCGCCCGTAAAGCCCTCGCCGTGCATTGGATAGGGCGAGCCCTCTCTACGCCAGAAGTCTGGCGTATCTGAGACGAAGGAGTACATGGCTTCAAGCTCTGCAACGACGCCGTCTTTGCCTACGATAAGCGCCGCCCCGCCGCTACTCGCCGAGTACTCCAAATGCTCGCCAGGCTCTCCCTGCGACGTGTCTGTGCCGACAGTCATGCCGTATTCCGCCCTCCCGGAGTCCACAAGTCCTATGGCCGCCACGAGGCCCTCGCTACCTGCCTTACAGGCAAACTCCATATCTACCGCGAACACGTTATTGCTAAGTCCCAACGCGTCCACGAGTATAGAGGAGATCGGCTTGACCGCATAAGGCTTCGACTCCGTGCCTGCGTAGACCGCGCCTATACGTCTTGGGTCGATCCCAGCCCTCCTGATGGCCCGCCTGGCGGCCTCCACCGCGATTGTCACGGCGTCTTCGTCAAAACCCTCGACGCTTTTCTCATCTACGAGATAGACGTCCACTATACGCATGGGGTCGTCGCCCCATATCCTAGCCACCTCCTCCGTCCTTATGCGGTATTTCGGTATATACGCCCCCCAACTGACTATACCTACGCGGCTCATATCCCTCCAACCGGTCTGAACTTATACCCGTACATAACTAGACCGTGTTTCCCATCGACGATCACCCTCCTAAATACCACCTCCATCTTTGTCCCCGGCGTAAGCTTATCCGGCTGGGCGTCGACTATTTGGCCGGTGACTCTTACGCCGTTGGAAAGCTCCACAAGACCGATAATCAGCGGCTTTTGTTTTAAAAAGTCCGTCCCCACTTGATGTAATACAGTATATTCAATTAATCTGCCCTCATGGGGGAGTTCTATGTTCTCAAGCTCCGTAGAGCCGCATCTACATCTCACCACAGGCGGGAAGTGCACCGCCCCACATTTCTTACATCGCCTAGCGGCTAAGCGGTAGTAATGAGGAATGTTTCTCCAGTAAATAGGCACCGACTCGTGCCTCATGACCTGACCCTAAAGTAGGTTTTTATATTTTGTCATATTCCCACAACGACTACAGTCGAAATCTTATCCACGCCGCCCATGCTGTGTACCACTCCGTAGTTGCCATCTACACGTTTAAACTCTCTGCCTGTTAGTTGCCAAGCCACTTCAACAATCTGATAAACCCCAGTGGCGCCCAACATGTTGCCTCTGGATTTGAAGCCGCCGCTTAGGTTGACAGGCAGGTCGCCGTCTTTAATCGCCGCGAGAGCCTCACCTCTTTTGACCAAACCTAAAGACTCTACTGCAAGAACTCCAAATACTGAAAAGGAGTCGTGGACCTCTGCCGTCGCAATGTCTCTAGGCGTGATTTTGGCCTTTTCAAAGGCACGCCTCGCCGCCTCGCTTAAGCTGTAGAGTATGTCGTACTCGGGCCTTGAGCTAAACGCCATGGCGTTTGTAGAAGTGGCGATAGACAATATGCGCGGGCCTTCTTTCTTGTTGTTGCAAAGCACGACTGCGGCTGCGCCGTCGGCAAGAGGCCCTACGTCATACAGCCTTAATGGTTCACTAACCAACTCGCTGTTTACCGCATCCTCCAACTTCACTTGTCTTCTAAAATAGGCGTAAGGATTGCCTACGCCGTGGCTGTGCATCAAGACGGCCCATCGGGCCAAATCTTCGTACTTGTATTCATACTTCTTGAGGTACATCTTAGCCATAAGCGCGGCGTAGGAGAGAGGCGTGAAGCCGAAGTACCTCTCGAAATATGTGTCAAGAGTGGTGGCGTAGATGTCTTGTTGCTGGTTGCTTAAAACGTCGTTGGGCTTATCGACGCCAACTACCGCCACGCAGTTGTGCTCCTCAGACCTCAACGCGTGGTAGGCAAGCGCCACCGCGGCGCCTCCAGACCCGTCTCCGTTTTCTACTCTATACACTGGTATTTTATCTAGGCCTAGAGATTCCAGTATGTAGGCTCCTAAGAGCTGCTGTTTATTAGCCAGCTCCGTAGTGGAGGAGGCGACGAACAACGCATCTATATCAGCCTTGGCGTCTGTAAGAGCCTTGTCGAGGATCTCGGCGGCCATGTCGTCGATGTTTTTCCCGTAGTGTCTACCAGCTTGGTAAAGGGCCGCCCCGGCTATGAATACGTCTTTCATCGAAAGGTTATAAAGCCAACTTATTAAAATGTTTCTAATGGAAGTAAAACTTCACGAATTCGAGAAGATATACGGCGACGCCAATAAAGCGGCTGAGGCGAGGCGTCAATACCTAGAAAAAGCGGTAGGCGTAAGACTTGAAAACATTGGAAAGACCATAATAGACCTCAACACTGTGGTGGGTAGAAATATTGAAAACGTAATTGGCGCCGTGCAGATCCCGGTCGGCGTCGCTGGGCCTCTCCTCGTGAGAGGCGACTACGCCAACGGCTACTTTTACGTTCCGCTGGCCACAACAGAGGGGGCTTTAGTGGCCTCTGTGAATAGGGGGGCTAAGTTCGTCACAGAGTCCGGCGGCGTAAGAGTCAAGGTGTTGAAGGACGGCATGGCGAGGGCTCCGTTGTTTAGACTACCTTCGCTTGTAGACGCCGTGGAGTTCGTAGAGTGGGTGACTCAACATTTTGACGAACTGAAGAAAGCCGCCGAGTCCACGACTAGACACGGTAGGCTGAAGGAGGTGCAACCCTTTATCGTAGGCAACTACGTGTGGCTAAGACTAGTGTTCTCCACCGGAGACGCCATGGGTATGAACATGGCCACCATCGCGTCTGAGGCAGTGGCGAAATACGTCCAGCAACATTTCCCAAAGGCGAGGCTTGTGGCGCTCAGCGGCAACATGTGTGTCGACAAGAAGGCCAACGCCGTGAATTTTCTGCTGGGCAGAGGAAAGACTGTCACTGCGGAGGCCGTGGTGAAGAGAGAAGTGTTGGAGAGACTTGGCATAACTGCAGAAGACGTCCATGAGGTAAATGTGAGGAAAAACCTCATAGGCTCCGCGTTGGCTCATTCATACGGTTTTAACGCCCACTTTGCGAACATTGTGGCTGCTATATTCATAGCGACTGGACAAGACGTGGCTCAAGTGGTGGAGTCCAGCATGGGCATAACCTCCACAGAGCCTAGAGACGAGGGGCTCTACATCTCAGTCTTTTTGCCAAGCTTAGAAGTTGGCACTGTAGGAGGAGGCACGGGTTTGCCGACTCAGAGAGAGGCGCTGGCTCTTCTCGGCGTCGCGGGCTCGGGCAATCCGCCTGGTACCAACGCGCTGAAGTTTGCAGAGATAATAGCGGCCGCTGTGTTAGCTGGCGAGTTAAACTTGTTAATTGCCCTTGCGAGGAATGAACTAGCCTCGGCACATCAGAGGCTAGGGAGGGCTAAGTGACGCTTTGGCTGATCTTGTGGGCGAACTGACGTATTTTTGGCAACAGATTTTCCAC
>JAJHQT010000081.1 GCA_020833205.1 Pyrobaculum sp. | reverse complement strand
ACCTTGCCTGACCATTCGTACCTCCGGTAGCCGGGGGGCAGGTTGCGCAGAGCCTCCTCCGCAATCTCCAGCGCCTTGTCTAAAACCTCCTTCCTCACGACGAGGTCGTACTGCTCCCAGCCGATGGGTATGAAGTCTAGGCCGTACAGCTCAGCGGCGTACCTCACGCCGACTCCCACGTCAGCCCTCCCTTGGGCCACGGCGGCGGCCACGGCCGTGTGCGTCTTCACCTCGTGTGTGTAGCCCCTGATCCTCTTCGCCACGTCCTCTAGAGAGGTTCCTAAGCTTTTCGCAGTCTTCTCTAGGAGCATGTCGAGGAGGGCGCGGGTCCCGGTGCCCCTCGGCCTGTTGACCATGACCACGTCTGGCTTAAGGAGGTCCTCCACCCCCCTCACCCCCTTGGGGTTCCCATTCTGCACAATAAGCCCCTGCTCCCTCTCGAAAAGCCCCACCACCGCGACGCCCCTCAGCCCCAGTCTCTGGACCAGCGGCACGTTGTACTGCCCCGTCTCGGGGTCGAAGACGTGCACGCCAGCTATGTCCGCCTCGCCGCGTTTCGCCGCCAGCATGCCGCCCATGGAGCCCACGTAGACGGGTTTGACGTCGTGTCTCGCCAAAACGGCGTCGAGGTGTGGGTCGTGGCTACCTATGAAGTAGAGCCCCGCCGGCTTGTACCTCTCGAAGAGGTACACCTCCACCTCCTCGCCCTCGGTCATGAACTCCACGGTTTCGGGTATCACGATGTAGCCGTCGGCCCTAGCCAAGACAGATATGGCGCCGGACTCGGCGTAGAGCGGATACGCCTTGTAGACCTCGCCCCGCTTTATGAGAACCACGGGGTAGAGGGCCCGCCTCCCCTTGGCCCCCTCGACGCCGAAGGCGAGCCTCGCCTTGTAGACGGCGGGTGGGTGCGGATCTAGGCACTGGAGGCGGAGCAGGAAGGGCCTCACCACTGTGTGGAATATCATGAGGGCGGAGGAGGGGTAGCCCGGGAGCCCCACCACAATCTTCCCCCCCACCACGGCGGCGAGCGTCGGCTTCCCCGGCCTCACCATAACGCCGTGGAAAAGCACGTCGCCCAGCTCCCCCAGCACCCTGTAGGTCAGGTCGGCGACCCCCGCCGACGTGCCGCCGGATATCAACACCACGTCGGCCTCAGACAAGGCCTTGGCTATGGCCTCTCTGTAGCTTCGCTCCTCGTCCCTCACGATGCCAAACAACACCGGCACGCCCCCCGCCTCCGCCACCGCCGCCGCCAGAGAGTAGCTGTTCACGTCGTACAGCCTGCCCAGGCCCAGGGGCTCCCCCGGCGCCGCCAGCTCGTCGCCGGTCGAGATTACGGCGACTCTGGGCCGCCGCACCACAGCCACCTCCCCGAGACCCAGGGCGGCTAGGACGCCTATCTCCCTAGCCGTGAGGCGCGTGCACCTCCTCATAACCACCTCCCCCGCGGATATGTCCGAACCCGTAGCCATGACGTTTTCCCCCGGCGCCACGGACCTGAACACCCGCACAACGCCGTCTCTCTCCTGGGTGTACTCCACCATGACCACGGCGTTTGCGCCCCTCGGCAGAGGCGCCCCCGTGGCCACCTCGCACGCCTCGCCGGGCCTCACCTCGGCGCTCGGCCACCCGCCGGCCTCCACCCTACACACCACCTTTAGCTCCACGGGGGTGAGCTCCGACGCGCCGTATGTGGCCTCCGCCACCACGGCGTATCCATCCACGGTGGATCTGTCGAAGGGAGGCACGTCGAGCGGGGCGACCACGTCCTCAGCCAGCACCCGGCCGTAGGCGGAGGTCACGCCCACCTTCTCGGCCCCAAGCGGAGCGGCGAACTTGAGGAGCACCTCGGCGGCCTGGTCCAGAGTGACGAGTTCGTGGAAGATAACCCTTCTGCCCATCACTTAAGCGACCCGCCGAGCTCTCGCCCGAGCAGAGCCGCCGCGTTCTCCTCCACGTATTTCCTGACCTTTTCGGCAATTTCGGGGGGGATCTTCTCCAGGGCTACGCCTTTGCAGTCCACATATGACAGCTTAACCGCCACCTGGAAACCCTCGTCCCCGAACTTGGTCTTGACGAAGCCGAAGAGCCAGTCGTCGCCCACCCTCAACCTAAACGACGCCACGGACCTCTTGAGGGCGCCGAGCCGCCCCAGCGCCTTCCTTTTCGCTACCTTCTCCGCGGTCTGCTCATCGACACAAGACATAATGGTCTTAATGACACAAATTTATAAAGTAGAAGCCCTTTATTCCCGTGACGACAGTCCCCGTGTCTGACGAGTGAGGAGTTCACGTACCGGCTGACGCTCCTTCGCCGAGTTGTCAGGGGAAAAGTTTTTAAGTGGATACACACAACGCCACATGCTCCCCGTGTTTGACCCAATCGCTCTGGGTCTATACTTCGTGGGCTACATATTCATGTTCATAGTGGCGGCCACGGTGGCCCCTAGGGTGGCCAAGTCCGTGTCCGGCCGCTTCACGCTCTACGGCGCCATGGCGCTCACCGCAGTGTTGATAGTGCTCACCACAGCCTTCATAATTTACCTATTCGCGACAGTCGCCGCGCCTGGGCTAGGCGCCTATGGTTGGGGCTTCCTCCTCGGCTTGATATTCTTCGTGGTGTTTATGAACTTGTTAACATATTTCGCCTCGCCGTTTATGATCAACGCGTCATACGGCGCCAGGCCCGACCCGAGGCTTCAGCAGGTGGTGGACGAGGTTGCCGCCAGGCTGGGCGCCCCGTTTAAGCTGAAGGCAGTGGTGGTGGACGGACCGCCCAACGCCTTTGCCTACGGCAACTTCCTCACAGGCAGATACGTCGCTGTGACAAGCGGCATGCTTTCGCTGACCGACCGCCGGGAGCTGGAGGCTGTTATTGGCCACGAGATAGGCCACCACCTCCACAGAGACAACGCGCTTATGCTCCTATTCGGCGTCCTCCCCTCCATAGTGTACTACCTAGGCGTTACAGCAGTACACCTGGGGCTGTCCTCGTCTAACAACAGGGGCGGGAGCCCGGCGCTACTCGCCATCGGCGTCGCCGCCGTGTTGGTGTCTTTCCTCATCCAGCTACTGGTCTTGGCCTTCAGCAGGCTGAGGGAGTACTACGCAGACACCGCCGGCGCAAAGGCCGCCGGGAAGGAGGCCATGCAGTTCGCCTTGGCCAAGATCCACAAGTTCTACTTCTCCGCGCCTGAGGCGCGCGTCGCCGTGCAGGAGAGCAAGTTCAGAGCCCTCTTCATCTACGCCCTGGTAAACGCCGTGGCTAACCCATTCGTCACCGTGACAAGAAGCGAGGTAGAGGCCATAAAGAGGTCAGGATACTCAGCCTTCCAGGAGGTCTTCTCCACTCATCCGCCGATACCCAAGAGGCTGAGGTTCCTAGACGAGCTACAGCTCTAAAACAACGTCCCTCTTTTACGTTTTTATGGTTAGGTCGGCTTTTTCTCCGTGAGGCGTCTTGTGTTGACCCCGACTTATGGGAGCTACGGAGACGTGGAGCTTCTTTCAGACCTCTTGGTGTCTATGGGCGGTGTGTACAACGTGTATAGGGATGGTGGGTCCATCGTGTTGGAGCTGGACGACGGTGTCTCCCCCGCTGAGGTTGTCCGGAGGGTGTTGGACCTCGGCCACGAGCTGGTCCTGCCGCACTTCGTCTTTGCGGCGAAGCCGAACCAAGACGAGAGGACGGTGGTGAAGAGGTTGATGGAGAGCCCTTACGTGGTGGCGGCTGAGTACTACCCC
>JAJHQT010000080.1 GCA_020833205.1 Pyrobaculum sp. | reverse complement strand
TCGTAACCTCTCTCGACGGCGGTGAAGTAGGCGAGGAGCTGTAGCGGAATTACGTGGAGTATGGGGGCTGTTAGCTCGCCGGCGTCGGGCACTTCTATGGGCAGGTCCAGCTTCTTCGCTATGTCGCTTCTGGCGGGGACGGTGCCGATTGTGTAGGCGCCCCGCGCCTTCATCTCGGCGACGTTGCTGAGGGTCTTCTCCCGGGTGGCGGGGTCGGAGAAGACGAAGATTGTGGGGAAGCCCTCCTCCACTAGGGCTATGGGGCCGTGTTTCGACTCGCCGGCGGGGTAGGCCTCGGCGTGTATATACGCCACCTCCTTCAGCTTAAGCGCCCCCTCCATGGCGACCGGCACGGCCGACCCCCTGCCTAGGTAGTAGGCGCTTGCGGCCTTCTTCAGCCTCTTGGCGAGGTCCTTCGCAGTGCCCGCCGTCCCCTCCACGGTCTTTCTCGCAAGATCCGGCAGGCTCTTCAGTTCTCGTTCGTAAGAAGCCGTGTCGTAGCCCAGCGTCTTTAGGGCTGAGACGTAGAGGGCGGCCAGCGTCGCCACTTGAGTTGTGAAGGTTTTGGTGGCGGCTACGCCGATCTCAGGCCCAGCTCTGGTGTATATCACCAAGTCGCTTTCTCTGGAGAGTGTGCTTCCCACCACGTTGGTTACGGCGGCCACCTTTACGCCTCTTTCTCTAAGCGCCCTCACGGCCTTTATCGTGTCTATGGTCTCGCCGGATTGAGATATCGCAATGGCGACGTCTTCTCTGTCGAAGAGGTTTTCGTAGGCGGCGTACTCCGAGGCCACTATAGGGATGGGGGTTATCTTCAGCCGGAGAAGGAGGTGGGCGAGGACGAGCCCGGCGTGGTGGGAGGAGCCGGCGGCCACCACGTATATGTTTCTGGCTGAGAGGAGAGCGTTGGCCACGGCCTCTAGGGTTCTCCAGTCTAGTCCAGCCACCGTCGAGGCTAGGGACTCCGGCTGTTCGTATATCTCTTTCAGCATGAAGTGGGGGTAGCCGCCCTTGGTCGCCATCTCGGCGCTCCAGGGTATCTCCTCTATGCGGCTGGCGACGTCTTGCGGCACCCCGTCAGCCTCTATGTACACCTCCGTCGGCGTTATGTAGCCGTACTCCCCGTCTCTCACCGCTATCACCCTCCTCGTGTGGTCCAGCACCGTGGGTATGTCGCTGGCTACAATGTTGAAGCCGTCTCCCACGCCGATTATGAGGGGGGAGAGGTTTCTGGCGAAGTATATCACCTGGGGGTTTTCTGCGTCTATAAGCGCCATGGCGTAGGCCCCCCGTATCCGCGACACGGCTTTCTTAAACGCGGCGAAGGTGTCCAACCCCTGTCTCTTGTACTCCTCCACGAGATGCGCCACCACCTCCGTGTCTGTCTCAGAGCGGAAGACGTGTCCCTTTTTGACGAGCTCCTCTTTTAGCTCGGCGTAGTTTTCTATTATGCCGTTGTGGACCACGGCGACTACGCCGCGGCAGTCTGTGTGGGGGTGGGCGTTCGTCTGGTCTGGCTTGCCGTGGGTGGCCCAGCGGGTGTGGGCTAGGCCTGCGATTCCCTGGAGCGCATCGAAGCTGTAGCGCGCCGCCACCTCCGCCACCTTACCCGCGTCTTTACGCACCACAAGCCCCTTGTTTATTACGGCGACGCCGGCTGAGTCGTAGCCTCTGTACTCAAGCCTTTCGAGGGCCCTCCTTAAGATCTCGCCTAGATTCCGCCTAGGCCTCTCCGCATACACTATGCCGAAGATGCCGCACACAAAACGATACGCCTATTAAGTAATAAATGTTTCGTCAGAGCCGCTGAAGGTTCTTCACTGGTCGTCTGAACCTCTAGTCATCACCTCCACAGATCTACATGGCACCTTTAAATTGTTGCAACTGCCCAGTACATATACAAGCCGCGGCCTTAACAAAGCGATGAGGTCGTGGAGCGGCTTCCCCGGGCTCAGCAACGGGGCTTTGATTAAGGCGCCGGCGGCGTACTTATGGCCTCCTCCGCCCATACGTCTCGCCAGCTCGGCGCAGTCGTAGAGGCTGTCCCGATGCGCGCCGCAGTAAAGCCGGTAGGTCCTCCAGCCGCGTCTCACTAAGATGTTTACGAACTTGGCCCCCCTCTTCTCCAGCTCTATGGCGAGTAGCCGGTAGGATATGCCCAGCCTCGTGGGGCTGTATATGAACAAGGACTCCTCCGCCGGTATTGAGCTGGCTATCTGAGCCACGAGGCGGTCTTTCTCCAGCCCCCTCTCCGCCATGGACTTGAGGGGCTCATCCTCAAGCGCGGCGAGGCCCTTCTGCGCCAGCTTCTCTACAGCAACCAGCTTCTGTCTTTTGTCTGCGTACCTAATGGCGAGGTCTAGAAGTTTCACCTTGGGATCTGTAATGTTGGCGGTGTCTGTCTGCACGGCGGCGTCTACAAGTTGTTTCGCCACTTCGTCTTCCAGCAGACCTAGGGCCTCTGCGGCGAGGAGTGCAGAGGCCGGGGCGTCTGGGTCGTAGAACTCGATCTCTGCGCAGGGGGTGTTGGTCTTGTGGTGGTCTGCCCTGATCCGCGCCTTGCCGGGGCAGGGGAGGTCGGCGACGAAGTCCCACTTCACCAGCTTGACCCACCACCGCCTCACGTCTGTGGGGCCCATGAGCTCCACGTAGCCGTTGGGGTGGCGGCGCTTGAAGAGGGCAGCAGAGGCTATGCCGTCCACGTCGCCTGCGTCGCACAGCGCCACCGGCCTCTTGGCGAGCTTCGCCGCGATGACTCCGAACAGCGGCATAAGGCGCCTTAGATATTTATTTATTTGTTTTTTACATCTACGTTGAGGTTGGGCTACCTCGGCAGACGGAGCGTGTACGATGTGGTGAGGAGCATCGTGTTTGATGTAGCGCTGTTTGAACGCGGCGACGTGACCGTGGTGGACGCCAGCTATAGAGAGAAAGGCGACGTGGTTCTTCAATGCGGCGACTATAGATGCGTCGCCAGAGAGCTCTTCATCTCTTTGCCGCGTATACTCGGCGGCGGCAGACTCGGCGTTGATCTAGGCGCGTCTAGAAACGGCCTCGCCTACGTCTGGAACGGAAGGCCTATGCTACATGCAGTGGTGGACTGGGGCACCGTGGAGGAGGTGTTGCGGAAGGCGGAGGGGCTCCAGATCCACATCGGCTCCTCTCCATACGTCGACGTCAAGAGAGCCCTCTCGTCGTTGGGGTGCCGCACAGTCCATCTAGTCGACGAACTTACAGCCAGCTGGTCGAGGAGGTGGCTACGGCTGAGGTACCCCCAGCTAGAGGAGGACGAGGTAGACGCCTTATCTTTTACGTACTACGACGGCGTGGTCGCATCCATATGCTAATATTACACAGGAAACCTTAATAAGCAGGAGACTCCACGTAGTTGGTGTTTGTTGTTAAATGCGACTCCTGCGGCTTCGTGCTCTATAGCGGCGAGGACCCGAAAACCGTGGACGCCGTGATAAGGATGTGGGGCGGAGTGTGCCCCCGTTGCCTATCTCCCCTTGAGAGGAGGCCTATAAGAGTCGCCGTAGGACTAAGGAGGGGCAGGTAAAAAATATATTGGGGGCCGTTCCCCCCGTTATGGATAAAAAAGAAAGATTGTTACTATTCGTCCCTCCTCTCCTCGCCGCCTTCGCCATCGCTCTCTACGCGAGGATGTACAGAGTCTTCCTATGGGGCTGGTGGCTCGACGAGTTCGACCCCTACATCCGCTACTACCTGGCGAAGTACACCCTTGAACACGGCGCAGGCTGGTGGTGGGGAGGCGCGCAGTTTACCCAGTTCTGGTACCCCTACGGCG
>JAJHQT010000079.1 GCA_020833205.1 Pyrobaculum sp. | reverse complement strand
CATCACCGTATTTTGCATGTTTGATTTATATTATAGTTTCGCAAAAAAGGAAGTGCTCGCCAAGCCATGCTTAATGCTGTTTTCATGTCCCGGCGACGGCGGCGACACGGTGGTGTATTGGAAGGGGGCGGCGCGGCAGGTTAAGAAGGACGACCCAGTGGTTAAGCTATTCGGCGCGTTGGACACCGCCGTTGTGTACGCCCACAAGGCCGCCAATTTGCTTCCCCGGCCCCAGAGCCGCATAATGCGTCTCATGGCGTTTTCGCTTATGGAGCTCGGCTTCTACCTAGCCACCGGCAAGGCGGAGTACCTCGACACAGCGCACGCGCTGTACCGCCGCGCGCTTAAGCTGGCCTACGCAACCGCGCCGGAGGAGCCCCTCCGTAGCTGGGTGGCCTGCGCCTCCCCGGAGTGTTCCGCCGTGGACGAGGCCAGGGTGTGGATAAGGTGGGCCGAGCGGCGCGTGGTGACGCTGGAGGAGGCCGCGGCCGCCAAGCTCCTCAACCAGCTGTCTAATCTAGCCTTCGAGGTCATGAGGACGCTTCTCCACATAAAATACCGCCACAGAGACGTCAGATAAGTTTATAAGTGGTTAAGTAGTTGTAGATGCCCTAGGCAACACCCCTGTAGGGGGGCGTATGAGCCTGGTGGGTTACCCCGGCCAAATCCCTAAAATTTTATATACCGAGTTTTCTTGGGAGGCTATGCCTAAGGAGCTCTTTTTGCTTGAGCTATGGAGGAAATACGGCGAGAAGGCTGAGGAGATCCGCGTAAAGAGGTATCCTGAGTACGTAAAGCTGAAGGCAAGGCTTGCCGGGTATCTCTACACGATAAAACTGCCGCCCGACAAGGCGGAGCAAGTCATCGCCGAGCTCAAGGCGAAGAACGTAAAGGTGGAGGAGGTCTAAAAATTTTTAAAGGTCTCCTTCTCAACGCTTCTCATGGAGTACATCTACGGTGCCCTGTTGCTACACTACGCAAAACAAGAGATAAACGAGGAAAACCTGGCGAAGGTGTTGCAAGCCGCCGGGCTATCCCCAGACGAGGTCAGGATCAAGACCCTCGTAGCCGCGTTGAAAGAAGTAAACATCGAGGAGGCCATTAAGTCCGCCGCGTTTGCGCCTGTGGCCGCCGCCCCGGCGGCCGCAACAACAGCCGCACCCGCCGCAGCAACCCCCGCGGCCAAGGCTGAGGAGAAGAAAGAGGAGGAGGAAAAGAAGGGGCCGAGCGAGGAGGAGATCGCAGGCTCGTTGGCCTCACTGTTTTAAGGGCTTCAGCAACCTGGACAAAACAGCATCTAGTTCTTTTATGTCTTTGTAATATACTCTAAATATCTGATTATTTAGCTTGAACTCTATGAACTTCCTCTCCTCGTTTACTTTGTAGTCATCGACCTCGACAGGTGTCTTAAGCCCTAAGGTCTTGTCAATAACCAGCCCCATCTCGTAGACCTTGAGGTTTCTTACTATCCTCGGCATCATCTGCGGCTTGAACGTGACTAGGGAAATAGCGGCAAAGAGCAGGAATATCGCGGCGTAGCTTAGAAACCTTGCCAAGTGGATTCCTACGTAGGGCCCAAGGGCCGACTCGGCGGCAGGCGGCAACGTGGGGAAGAGGATTGTGAAGAGCACCAGGAGTATAGGCAGAGTCAGCAACGGCATAAAGGAGGCTCTTGCGAACTTCTTGTATTCGTTCATCAGTTCCTTGTCTTTCTCAAGCAATTTGTTTACCTCCTTCTCGTCTATCTCTATAATGGGCTTTCCTTTCGATATTTCCCGTGCCGAGGCCATGCCCCGTCTGTATGTGCGGAGACCGAGAAAAATGCTTATGCCAAAAAACAGCACGAAGTAAAGGAGTATTGCGGTGAAGTATTCGCCGGGGAAAAACGTCAATATCGCCGCAAATCCTAGAGCCGACAGGATGCTTATCAGCACCCTATTCATGGCCCCCTCGCCGGGTTGGTTTATAAATTTAAACTACAGAGGGGGTGTGGTTAAGATAACGGCATTGTGTTCAGAGCATCCAGGCGAGCTGGAGCCCAGCCACGGGTTCGGCGTGTTGGTCAACGGGCATGTCCTCTTTGACGGCTGTGCCGTAGATGCCGCGTCTAGGTTTGTGGCTAGGCAGCAGGTCAAGCCCCTCGTCGGCGTTGTGGGGGTTCCCGACAATCCGCACCACGTAGGGGGTTTCACCATCTTCAGAGTTCCCGTCGTGCGGCCCACGTCGGACATTGCGCTGAGAATACGCGGCGTGGAGTATCGGGTGTTTAGGGAAAGCCGCGAGAACGTCCTATATGTAGACGGCGTTGTGATTTCGCCGTGTGGCCTCTACACGATTCCGTACCACAAGCTGTCTCAGAGAGGGGTAAAGGCTAGGTGTGTGGTAGGCGGCCTCGGCGGGACTGCCCACAACCCCTACCTCCTCCCCCGGATACTTGCAGAGCTCCGCCTCCTGGGCGTCAGGTGCGTAGTTGCGTTGCACACGGCGCCGCAGTTGGTTAAAGAACTTGAGAAGCGCCTCAACGTCTACAGGCTGGGCGCTGGGTCGACGCTGGAGCTTTAATATTAAAATACCAATCTTCTGGGGGCTGTGGACGCGCTGGTTATATTCCTGGCGAGCTGGTTCGTGCTGGTTGGGCTAGTCTACCTATTGAATAGACAGGCGGTGAAGTACTTCGTCGCTATTTACTGGAAAAGCGAGAGGCTGGTCGTCTACGTCAAGAAGTTCGCCGAGAAACTCAGCTTTATTCCGCTTAAGGCCTATACGGCCGTGGCGTTGCTGTTGTTTCTGGCCCCTGTATTTCTTGCAATTCCATTCATAAGGCCAGACGGCCAGGTTCAGTGGCTCCAGGGCTTCATCTACATGCTGGCAGGCGGCACCGTAAACGCCCTCAATATGTTGCTGGGCGGCGCCTCTGTGGGCGAGGCCGCCGCGCAGTCCGCCGGGGTTACTCCCATCATCCCCGGCGTGACCCTGCCGTGGGATCAGTTGCCGTATTTGGCTGTCGCCGTGGCGGTGGCGGTGGTTCTGCACGAGCTTATGCATGGCTACGCGGCGTTGAGATACGGCATCCCAGTCAAGTCGGTTGGCATCTTCTCTCTTCTATACGTCCTCAGCGGCGCCTTCGTGGAGCCTGACGAGGAGAGCTTCAAGAAGGCGAAGACTGAGGCTAAGGTCGCGGTGTTGGCCAGCGGCGTTGCCGTAAACGTTGTGTTGGCTTTGGCGGCTATGGCGCTCGGCGTTGCGGGGGCGTGGCTCGGGCTCCAGGGGGCGGTCTTCGGCGTGGAGGCATACGGCGTCAAGCCGGGAGACAGAGTATTGGAGATGCGGGGATGCGGGCTACAGGAAAAGATCTACACGCCCGACGACTTCTTAACAAAAATAAACGTGTTGGCGGGCATGGGCCCTCTCTTGGGGATAAACAAAACCGTGGAATGTAAACCCGGAGACAAGGTGACCCTCGTAGTCGGTAGCTGGCTCGGCAGATACACGGTGGAGGTGGACTACGCCGAGTTTTCCACATCGCCGAAAATCATGTGGCTATACACAGACGGCTCTCTGTACCGCGGCGGCGTGAGGCCGGGAGACGTGGTGAAGAGGATAGAGGGATGCGGCATATCGACAGACATAACTTCAAGCGGACAACTATTCTCGACTCTGCGAGAAATAAGAGAGAGATGCAAGGCGGGAGGCGTCATCAAGGTCGTGGTTGAGCGAAACGGCACTTCACATACTTTAAACGTGACGTTAGTGGAACGCGAGGGGAGGATATACTTCGGCCTCGGGCCCGGTAGTTTACCCCTGTTGGGTTACGACGAGGGGCCCGTGAGGAGGGACCAGCTTTATAACACAGACTTCACGCGGTTGGTGTTTTGGCTAGTCGTG
>JAJHQT010000078.1 GCA_020833205.1 Pyrobaculum sp. | reverse complement strand
TCCTCTCAAGAGCCGACGCGACAGCCTCGGCGAGCTCGGCCGTGCCCGGCTGTATATACGGCACTACGGCGATGCCGGAGCCCAGATACGCCTCCGCCTCCGAAAGAACAGAGGGGTCAATCCCATCGGCCAGCACCGTGGGCAACACGTCGTGTGTGTGCACCACAGCGCCGACGTCCGGCCTCCTTCTGTAGATAGCTACATGCATCCGCCACTCGCTGGTAGGCTTCAGAGAGCCGCGTAGCACTCTGCCATCGAGGTCTATCCACACAAGTTCCTCAGGCGTGAGAAAGGGCTTGGGGCGGCTGGTCGGCGTGATTAAGACTTTGTCGCCGACCCTCATCGATACATTGCCCGATAGCAACGTGAGGTGGCCCCTGTGGTACAGGAGGTGGACGTATTTGAGAAACTCCGCCTCTGTGGACATGCCGGTTTAAGCCGCCGGCAGGGGGCCCAGCCCGATCTTCTCACGGTATTCGTGGTACTTAGCAACGACCTGGGCATGCCACCGCTCCAGCCCGGACCTGTCTGAGGGGTAGGCGAGGTATAGGTCGCCGATTTCCTTGGCGTATTGAATCGAGGTGCTGAGCTTCCGCAACAAAGCGGGCCGCCCTATGAACTGCATCATTACTCTGAACTTATCTATAAGCGAGATGTTTGTGCCCTTGGCGGCTAGATGGTATATCTCGTCTTCCGTAAGGATTTTACGAGACAAGCCGAAGTTGAGGTCGTCGTTGTCTAGAGTCTGGAGCATCAGTCGAAGCACGTCTAGCTGGGCCTGTCTGTAGCCCCACTCCTTCATGTAGAGCAGGTTGTACTCCCACAGCACGTTTTCTGAGAAGTTCCCGACCTCAAACGCCTTGGCGATGACCTTGGAGGAGAGCTCGGCCGAAAGCAATGCCTGCCCGATCCCGCCTCCGTGGATGGGATTCACGGCGGCTGCCGCGTCTCCAAGCGCCACGATGCCGTTGCCCACAAGCGTCTTGAGAGGCCTCCTGGTTGGGATGAAGCCGCCGCCTATGTGGTATTTGTTTCTTATCTTAAACCGCGGGAGGATGTACTTCTCGTAGTTCGTCCGCGGGTTTTGTTTCAACACGCCCCATATGCCGAGCCCCACGTTGAGCAAAGTAGAGCTACGGGGAAAGATCCACCAGTAGCCGCCAGGCGCCACCAGCATGTCTAGATATATCTTGATATATTGAGGATTCTCTATGGGCTCCTCTACGTACACAATCTCTCTGTAGGCGTGAGAGACGTCCTCAGGATGCAACGGCTCTGAGATCGGCCACCCGATCAACTTCGTCCTCAGCACCGCGGCCGAGCCAGACGCATCTATCGCTACCTTAGCTCTGAACTCCTTCGCTGTGCCTGTTCGTCTCTCCACCGCCTTGATCCCCACCACGGCTCCGTTCTCCAGAAGAGGCGCCGTGGCCGTGTGTCCTTCGTACAACGTAGCTCCTGCGTTCACTGCCTCCTCCACAAGCCACTTGCCCCAAGCAAATCTATCAAGCACATAACCCTCGCCTTTGATTACCAGCCGAGTCCTCTCGTCGGGGCTTATCAGCTCAACCCCCTCTATTTTGTTCTGAAAGACCTTAGGATTGGGGGTGAGGTGCCGGGAAAGCCTCTCGACGTGGTGTAGACCCAGGCCATCTCCACATGTCTTGACGCCGATTTCGTTGCCGCTTTTAGACTCGAGAAGCGCCACTTTGAAGCCTGCCTTGGCGAGGAGGTAGGAGACGTATGCGCCTGCCGTGCCGGCACCCGCCACCACTACGTCAAACCTCTCGGACATGAAAACCCCCTTGAATTGTCTATATAAAAAATTTAGACTTTAAGGACGTCGCCGGGCTTCATTATGTATACCTTCGACCTCGAAACCGCCTCGACGCGGCTCTTGAAATCCTCTGGGTCCTGCTTAATGAGGGGAAATGTGTTGTAGTGCATAGGCACCACTCTCCTCGGCCGTAGTAGCTGAGTGGCTATGGCCGCTTCACGTGGACCCATGGTGAAGACGCTGCCGATGGGTAGAAGGGCTACGTCAATGTCGTAGAGCTCTGCGATGAGCACCATGTCTCTGAAGAGGGCGGTGTCGCCTGCATGGTACACGGCGCCTTCTGGCGTCGCAATTACGAAACCTGAGGGGGCGCCTCTGTTGGCGGTGTGTAACGCCGGCGTCATGTAGATCTCGATGCCGTCCTGCAACTTGACGGTGCCGCCTATGTTCATCGGCATGGTCTGCGCCTCTGCGATGCCCTTCTCCGCCACTTCTAGCGTCAATTCATACGTACCCACTATGGGGGCGCCGGTGGCCTTAGCTATGTCGACTGACTCCCCCAAGTGGTCAAAATGGTCATGTGTAATCAATATGTGGGTCGGCCTTGCGTTTATGACGTCTTGCGGAGCCGCAGGCGAAAGCGGATTAGTAATCCAGGGATCTATTAACAGCTTCGCGCCGGCAACCTCTACCATAAACGCCGAGTGCCCAAACCACTTGATCTGCATAAGTAGCTATGACTTAGTGGTTATATCTTTTGTGCCGACTTTTTCTTAAGGTCTAGCCTAAGCGCGTGGGCATGCGGCACGTAGATCTTTACCGAGTAGTGCCTCTCCACCTCTTTTACCAACTCAGTAAGCACCTTCCATTCCAAAGGCTTCACTAAGTATATTTTGATATGGTAAGTGTCTGTAGCAGGCGCGTAGCTGTACTTGACATACCTCACAGACCCGGCGCCCAGTCTCTTAGCTATCTCAACAATTTTTTCAAGCTCCACGGAACACTGTAACTACGTGTTTAAAAGTGTGGTCTATCTTTATGTTGTTAGCAACGGCAGGGGGGCCTAGAAGTCCTCGACTTTGAAGGGCGATTCCTTGACGTCGACTATACCTTCTATTTCTGACACGTATTGGTTATGTCGTGTCCTTGTAAAACGCCGGAGAAGAAACAGTTCAAGAAGGTGGGAGAAGAATTTTATAAAAAGAGGTCAAGTTTCACGCGAGACGTGACGGCATCAACGGCTCCAGTGTGGCTAGAGTATCCTCACATATTCCCTCGTCGCCGCGGCGTAAGCCAATAGCCCCTTGGGGCAGTACACCTCTCTCATCTTGTCTTCGTGAGTCTCATATCGCTTAAATTCCAGCTCTAGCGTGACCTCCTTCACTGCTCCGTCCCGCGCGCAGAAAGCCTTAGGCGGGTTCGGCGAGAGGCACGCCTCAGACCCGTCCCTAGCCACGTCAACCTCTATCATATAGGGGTGGGGGATGCTCATCGGCCTCTACCTCACCACATCAACCATCCACGGGAATCTGCGCAGTGTTTTAACAATTTCAATATAACCTCTCCTTAAGGTCAAGCCACTTCCTAACCCACTCCACGCCGAATGTCTACAGCAAGGATTTCCTCGCGTATAGTTGTTTTTTAACCGGCACATGAGGGTGTGGCATAGACGTGGAGAAGCCGCCTCAGCCGGCCTCTCGGCGGCGCCGTACTTCTCGTATCACAGCCTCTATTCAGAGGCTGTGGTTTCGTCGGTGGCCTCCGCCGTGGCGTTGGCGGAGGTTGGACAGTTCAGGGAGGCGGTGCAGTACGTGCAGAAGGCGGCGAAGGATGTATTTGAACATGTCAAGATAACTGTCCAGCGCCTCGTGGAGCTGTTTGTGGAGGCGGTGGCGAGGGTGCTGGCTTGGATCGACGAGCACAAGGCTTACCTCTTCCTCATAGCCGCCGTCGCGGCTGGAGTAATCGCACTGAGCGTTGCGTTGAACCTGTGGGGCTTGGTGGAGCTGGAGAGGTTGGCGTATGCCGCCGTGGGCGCGCCGTTCTTCGCCGGGCGGACGGATACTGGTGGGAAGGCGGCTGAGAGGTTCAAGACGCTGGCCGAGAGGCACAAGAGGTGGAAGATGGAAGAGAAAGTCATTAACGA
>JAJHQT010000021.1 GCA_020833205.1 Pyrobaculum sp. | reverse complement strand
AGTGCATGTAGACGCTGGCCATTATAGGGCCTGCATAGTAGATCATAACGGCGGTGGACACCGGCATAAGGGCTGTGGCGTAGAAGAGGAAGATCCAGTTAAGCGCAAGGAAGACGCCAGACAAAACTGCAGCTAAGCCGCTACATGTAAAGCGGCGTAGAGCCGCGGCCAGCAAGACGGCAGTGATTGCCACTCTGAAGAATACAAACACAGGCGAGGGAAGTCCAGAAAGCTTGAATATTACAGGCACGCTGCCCCAAATAGCCGTCACCGTCAACATTTCAAATATGCCGACTGCGGCTTGACTCCTCATATCACAACTTGCGAAAAACCAACACGTAGGTGCCCGACTCCCTTCCCGTGGGATACACCCTATACTGCGCCATTAGCTTCAAGCCAAACGCAGACGCCGCGCCTACAAACTTCTCCACCGACGTCTTCCTCTCCTCTATGTAAGCCGTCCCAAGCAGAAGCGACGTCAGCTCAAGCCGGTAGAAGTGGAGAAAAGCCTTCTCCACGTCGTCTCCGCCTCCGCCAAGCTCTTTAGATATGTCGTGGTACGTCTTCGCCAGGATGTCTAAGGCTAATTTTACCCTCCCCTCCCTGGCGGCGTGATATGCAGATAGAAGCTCCACGCGAAACCTATTCAGCGGGATGTCTAGGAGATAGCGCAAATGATGCGTTACTACGTTTCTCCTTCTCTCCAGCTCGCTGTTGTAGTCCGCTATAAATTCGTCAGCGACAATGAGCAGACCGCCGGCTCTTATCCTCGACGACATCCATTCAAGGAAATTGTCAATATGATGCGAGACCCCAAACGAAACCACGGCGGAGGCGCCGGCAGGCACGTCGTCTAGCACCGGGAACGGACTCAACTTTCTGAAAAACGGCGACGATTCTACACAGGATATTTTCGCGCTAGGCAGAAGCTCGGCCAGCATTTTCTCGTGATAGGCAGGGCCGCACCCCACGCTGACTATCTCCGTGACTCCGCACCTATAGAGCTCATACGCGACGTATACGGCCTGCTCGGCGTAGCCAGGGTGCAGGGGTTCGTAGATGAAGTATTCATATACGTCGAAGTTCTGCTCAAACGACGTCGCTCTTAGGTGCGGAGGGCTCGCGCTTTTTGCCTCCACAACGGCTTTAGGCAACGTCGGCCTGCCAGCCCACGTGTTGTATTCTGCAGAGAGGACGTCGAAAAGCAGTAGATCTAAATACCTCTCCGGTGGTTGCCTCTTGTTTACCACAGAAATCGCGTAGGCGAGAACCTCGTCGTCCACGTCCGGCTCAAGCAAATCCCTAACCCCATCCGGAGCTGGCGGCGTTGCGTTGAGGTACCACCTCTTGACAGGTCTTATCTGCGAGCGGTAAAACATAGACACGACAGCAACAGCGCCGCCGCCCACCGTCATGTAAAAGTGGGGCTCCCCGCCGTAGAATTTGGCCGTCTCCCCCTCCCAGACGTATTTGGGCGCATCGAGAGGCCCCACTATCATAGCGCCTTCGATTACGTGAACAACTTCAAGCGGCGAGTTTTCATGAGGCTCCGCGTAGCGCACCGCCCCAGCCCCCAGCCGCATGATATATACCTCCTTGCCGTCTCTCCGTTCTATTAAACGAACTTCGACGCCGTTTTCAGCAATTAACAAACTCGGTTCCACAAGTTCGCCGAATGTGACACCTAAGGCGTTGGCGATTTTCCACAGAGTAGAAATAGTGGGGCTTACCCTCCCCTGCTCAACAGCCCACAATGCCGATTTAGACATCCCCACCAACTTAGCTAGTTGAGACAAGGCGAGGCCCCTCTTTTCTCTGAGCTCCGCAATTCTTTTCCCAATAGCAACCTCCATGTCGGTTCTAAATTTAGAACTTAAAAATTTGTTCAGCCCGTCCGTCGCAGATCACCACTCCTCCACCAACGCATTCATCACCGAGAATTCTAGACAAGGGGGCTATTATCCTTTTTTCCAGCTGAGGAGGATCCCCACGTTGCTTGTCAACTTTATCTGTAGTCTATTCTTTTCTAGAAGCGGCGGCAACTTCAGGTTAGGCCAGGCGCCGCCGTAGTAGAAATATAGATAGCCCACGTCGCTGGGGTCCACGCCGAGCGCTTGCGCCGTGGCATAGTCTACTTCGGCACAGTTCTCGCCGGTCACCAACACGCCCCAGTACCGCTGGAAGCCTTTTATAGGGCCGTCGCCCTCTATCACAAACTTGCCGTCGGCGACGCAGTAGGTGTTTCTCTGCATCTTGTATATGTCGGCGATGTACTTATACAAGGCTCTGAAGCCTTCGTAGAGGTTCTGCGCCTCTTTAGGCTCCAGGACTTGAAGCGCTGCGGTGGGCGTCGTTAGGTAGAGGATCATCTGGGGGTGGCTCACCGGTATAGATATGACCACCTTAAGCAGAGACTCGTCGAAGGCGGCCCTAAGCGCCTTGACATACATCTTAGCCCCCCTGGGCGTCTCGAGCTCTAGCCTGTAGTCGGCGTGTTGATACGGCGGCAGAATCCTGGCGCCGTACTTGCCGGCCAGCTTCTCCAAACCCATTATCTTAACCGCCTTCTCGAAATACGATTTGGGCATGGAGAAGGTTATAGCCACGTCTCTACCCTGGAGGCTCTGCAACACGGCCTCCACCAACTCCACGCGGGGGTTCGCCTGAGACGGAATATAGCTGTGTACAGCCAAGACTATCAATGCGTCTCTCTTCGGAATCGGCAACTCGGCATCTGCAGGATACGCCTCAACCACGTAGAGGATACCGTCTAGAAATAAATATTTATTATTAAAACCCATGGCGGTAGGGCTCCACAGGCTTTACCACCTCCCTGAGGAGTACAGTCGCATAGCTACCCCTCGGCAACGTAAACCGGAGCTCCACGTCGCTCCCTACCACACGCCATGAGAAATCTCTCACCTCAAGCCGCGCCCTTCTGTAGGAGCCGTAGACCCTAAGCCCTCGGGGCATCTCTAAAAAAAGCTCCGCCTCAAGCCCCTCCTCCTTCAACACACGGAGCAGCACCTCCCCCACCTTACCCCGGGACATTCTGGCGCCGGGGCCCACCACGGGCAGAACCACCTCGCCGCTAAGACCCTCCACGTGGTAGACCACCTGTCCGTTCACCTCGACCAAGTCCCCCTCCACCGGCTCGTCCAAGGGGCCCAGCTCCATGCGTTTAGAAAGAAGGCGGTTGAAGAGATAGGACTGCGCCGCCTCTACGTAGAGCCTAAGTATCTGAAGCGGTATAGCCATCACGGCGTTCCACAAATCGGTCCCGCCCGCCAGCTTCCTCAACACCGCCCGCTCCTCAATAAACGACTTGGGAAACGTCTCAAGCGCCTTTTGATACTCGCCCCTACATGCAAGCTCTCTGGCTTTCTTCGCCGCGTTGGACTCGTAGGGGAAGACTCTGCAAAACATGACGTCGAAGAACGCCTCTGGGTCCTTCCGCAGAAGCGCCTTGCCCAGGAGGTGGCTGACCGGCCTAATGGTGCCGAAGCGTTGATAGCCGTAGTAGTTAGGCACGGCGGTCTTTTGCAACGCCTCCAGCGCCTCCTCTGCGCACTTCACGTCTACAGACCTCAGAACTATTGTGAATCTGTTGCCGTAGATGAGAGACGGCGCTATGGGCCTGTCCATGGACCACGCCCCCTTGAACTCGACGTTCGGAATCTTCGGCAGATTAGAGATGGCGCCTCTTATCGAGATGATCTGCGACGTGACGGCCCTGGTGTCCTTAATCCCGCCGATGGAGATATCCCTACGCCCTAGGCTCAGCGTCTTAGAAAGCTTGATGACGAGTTTTAAGGTGTCTACGTTGCGTTTAACCACGTGGATCCACACCCAGCCGCCTACTCTGGGCTGGAGCGAGACTCCGTCCACGGCGACCACCGTGCCGTCTCTCAACACCTCCTCTACAATGAAGTCGTCGGGACTCGCCTTGATCACGCCGCCAGCCGGACAAGTGTCGGTGACATAATAAAGCATTCCAAGCTCTCTGTCGAAAGACGGCGCCTCAATCACTGAGGTGATATCAGAACATCTTAAAAATATGGAAACGTGAATAGGCGGTGGCTAGGGTATACCTGGGACCGGCCGGTATTCCGCAGTACGTAGTCAAGGCCAAGTCTACTTTAGACGCGGTTAAAGTGGTGCACGAACTTGGTCTAAACGCGATGGAGGTGGAGTTCGTCCAAGGCGTACGCATGTCGCGAGATTTGGCGAAGCAGGTGGGCAAAGCCGCGCGAGATTACGGCGTCAAGCTGTCGATACACGCCCCGTATTTCATAAACCTATGTTCTGAAGAGGAAGAAAAGGTGGAGAGGTCGCGGCAGAGACTTGTGGACTCTCTAGACAGGGCTTACTACATGGAGGCGTGGGTGGTGGTCGTCCACGCGGCGTACTACGGCAAGTTAGGCCCCCAGAGGTGCTACGAGAAAGTGAAGAAGGAGTTAGAGAGGGCGTATAGAGAGTCCGGCGTAGGGGCCGGGGTTTACATAGGAGTGGAGGTGACTGCGCGGACTAACCAATTTGGGAGCGTGGAAGAGACGTTTAAACTGGCCAAGGAGCTTCCCTTCGTCACGCCTGTTGTGGACTGGGGGCATTTGTTCGCGCGGAACGGAGGCGTGATAAACTATGGAGAAATGCTGGACTTGTGGCAGAGGGAGTTCGGCGACCGGCACATGCACACCCACTTCACCTCAGTGCGCTACCGCAACGGGAAGTTTGTAGATGAACATGAGCCAATCGAGCGAGAGATGCCGCCCTTTGAGCCCCTGGCTAAGGAGCTTGCAAAACGTGATATTACTATAACGTTGATATGCGAGTCGCCGCTTTTAGAGAAAGATGCTCTTCTTATGAAGCAGATGCTTGAGGAGCAAGGCGTCTTCCTCGCCTAAAGCGGTTGCTTAAGCTCGTAAGGCTTCCACCCAAGTTCCTCCCTGAACTTGTTTATCAGCTCTATCGCCTTGATCTTCTCCTCCCTCGGCATGTCTTTCTTCTTCAACACGCCCATGAAGAGGGCGTAGAGCCTCGCGTTTATCACCTTAGGCGATACGCCATACTCCATATCTTCCCTCAGCTCTTCAAGTATCTCCCTAACCTCTTCAGCAGACGTAAGCCCCCTGTTGCCGATGTCCTTGACCTTCCTCCCAAGGTAGAGGCGGCCCTTCTCCACCACCAGCAACTTTCCATCGTCGAAAGTAAGCCTACCTTTAAACATCCTGTCGTAGAACTGCCAGGCGTCTGCCACCTCAGGCTCTAGCCTTCTTAACCTAGTTAAGACAAACCGCCGGATTTGGTCTGTGGATATTTTGTGACTCTTCTTCACCCACTCGTCTAGCTCTTTTACTATCTCCCGAGCCGCCTCCTCGGAGGCGCCGGCGTCGCGCAATGCCTTATACGCCTTGTCGCTGAGGTACTCCTCCTCAACGCCAGATCTCTTCACCACCTTGACCATGCATCTGCCGAGGAGGGATTTTTTAAATTTAGCTTGATGAGGCTGTTGTGAAGAGAGTGATGACGGCGTTTGACCTACTCGCGTCTGTGGCGGAGATGGGCGGCGTAGTTGGTAGCAAGGTGGAAAACATATACAGGACCGAAGTCGGGTTTCTCTTTAAGCTTTCCTCTGCCTATTTAGTTGCGACTCGGCATAGGGTCTCCCTCACAGGCGTCATCCCTGAGAAGAGCCACGAGGGGGCTGAGACCTTGAGGGGGCTTTTCCGCGACGAGAGACTTACAGCTGTTTCCATGCCTCGTTTTGACCGGATAGTAGAGCTGGCGTTCAGCTCCGGCAGACTTGTGGTGGAGCTACTCGAGCCTTTCAACGTAATCGCCGTGAGAGAGGGAAAGGTGGTGTGGCTTCTACACAGCTACAGAGGCAAAGACCGCGAAGTTAGGTCTGGCCTGCCCTACGCGTACCCGCCTGCGGTTTTTATAGACGTGTTAACCGCCGATGTCGACGCGATAGAGAAGGCCATAGACCCAAGCGACGTGAGGAGAAGCTTAATCAGGCGGCTGGGCACGGGGCCTGAGCTGGCGGACGAGCTCATCGCCCGAGTCGGCGCCTCCCCGAGGGCATTGGCCGAGATGTTGAAAACGTTGATCGATCAAATCCGCGCGGGTAGGTTAGAACCTGCCGTATGCATCAAGGGAGGCGCCTCCGTTACAGTCATGCCTATTAGGCCTGTGTCTATGCAATGCGACGAGGTTAAGCTGTTCAACAGCTTCTGGGCTGCGTTAGACTACTACTTCACGCCCATGGAGCTGGCGGCGATGGCTGTCCAAAAGACTCAAGAGCTGGCGGCAAGGCGTAAGAAGCTTGAGGCCACGGTGGCTGAGCTGGAGAAGAAGATTCCTGAATATAGAGAAGAGGCTACGAGACTCAAAAGTCTCGCTCACAAGCTCCTCATGTATAAAAACGAAATAGAGGAGGCGTTGAGAGGTGGTGAAAGCAGTATACGTATACTACACGTAGACAGATCTAAGGTGAAGATAGAACTTCCGGAGGGTGAAGTAATGGAGGTGTCTAGAGACACGTCGCTGGGCCGCTACATCACGAAGCTTTTCGACGAGGCGAAGGAGCTCGAGGAGAAGGCATCTAAGGCGGTTCAAGTGTTGGAGAGGCTCAAGAAGGAGCTTGCCGAGGTGGAGGAGAAACAGCGCAGGTCCGAGGAGGAGGTGAAGACGTCGGTTAAGGCCGTGGCGAGGAGAAGCTGGTTTGAGAGATTCCACTGGACCCTCACCACCGGCAGGAAACCGGTGATAGGGGGGAGAGACGCGTCGCAGAACGAGACGGTCGTCAGGAGGTATCTAAAGGACCACTACCTCTTTTTCCACGCAGACATTCCCGGCGCCTCGGCCGTCGTGGCCCCGCCTATGGACGACTTGCTTGAGGTGTACCAAGTGGCGCAGTTCGCCGCAGCCTACAGCAGGGCGTGGAAGATAGGCGTACACGCCATAGACGTCTACTACGTCCGCGGCGAGCAGGTGTCTAAACAACCGCCCTCTGGGCAGTATCTGGCCAAGGGCTCTTTCATGATCTACGGTAAGAGGGAGTACGTGAGAAACGTCCGTCTGGAGCTGGCCGTGGGCTGTAGAAAAGACGGCGACGTGTATAGAGTTGTGGCGGCGCCGCCGAGGTCGGCGCCTCTGCTGGCAGAGCGCTACTTCGTCGTGACTCCAGGCAATTTAGAAAAGGGCAAACTGGCCAAGGAGGTGGCTAGGCAGACCGGCTGTCCGGTAGACGACGTGGTGGCCGCGCTCCCCGGCCCCTCGCACATTTCAGAGCAAGGTAGCGGCTCGCCGACGGCTTGGGAGGAGATTGAACAGATCTTCGCCCTGTGGTAGACTGCCTCCTCAAGGGCGACCCCCGTCTAGACTGTATATATGTAGACTCCATGTTGGGATGGCTCGCCCGTATGCTACGTATTCTGTTCGGCGTCTCTGTCGTCTACAACGCCGAGTTGAAAGACGTCGAGTTGGCCGAGACGGAATGTTTCGTGGTAACTCGCGACAAAGACCTCTTTAGACGTAGAAGAGGCCCCACGCTCCTCATAGCCACAGACGACCACGTGAAGTGGGTCGCGGCGTTTCTCAAAATGGGCCTGAGGCCGTTTACAAAGTCTGTGTGTCCCGTCTGCGGCGGCGCGTTGGCCGAGGTCTCCTGTGAAGAGGCCGAGAAGGCTGTGGGACATGAAATACACAGTCAGCGGTGTTGGCGTTGCGTATCCTGCGGACGTTTCTACTGGGTGGGGTCCCACTGGAGGGGGCTGAGGAGGTTGGTAGAAGAGGCGGAGAAGACTACCGTAGACTGTCTAGACATTGGTTGAGCAGGGTGATGATGTAAGGTGTGAAGTATAAAACCGCAGTGAGCACCTCGGCGGCGTCGGCTAGCCTCAGCGCCTCTCTAAGTTGGCTACAAGCAAACAAGCCGCCTGAGTAGATGATAGGTACGTCGCGCCCCACGTACGTCCTGACCCTCTCCAAAAGTCTGATGCCATATCTATAGAGCAGAAGCCCGCTGAGGCCGCCCCTCCCCACGCTTATGCGCCTGTCTTCCACTGGGAAGGTGTTAGTCACCACCAGACCCCACCCAGCCCTCTTGACAGCCCTAGCCACAGAGGAGATGTCAGTGGAGGGCCCCACCTTGACGAAAAGCGGGATATCCACGTTGACGAGCTCAGGCAAGCTCCGCCAAAACCCTCTGTAGGTGGGGCTGGAGATGTTGACCTCGACGGCAGCCGGCCTGTAGTGCCGCCGGAGGTAAAGCAGTTGGACGAGGAAATCCCCAGCGTTGAAGCCTGCCAGACTGATGAAGACGGGGTAGTCCAAACCCGCCAGTCTAGACACAACTCTGTCGATGCCGGGGCTGTTCAGCCCCATGGCGTTCACCAACGAGTAGGGGCTTAATCTAGCAACGCGAGGCGGCCTATTTCCACGACGTCTATACGGCAAAGTGGAGCCGACGACGAGAAAGCCGGGGCAGAAAAAGGAGAGAAAGCGGGCGTAGGCCCCCGTCTTGTCCAGCCCAGCGGCGACGCCCACGGGTCCGCACGTCTTGACGTCTCCCACCTCCCAACGCCGCTCACAGCGGCAAGGAGGCAGGGGGATGGAGAAGAGAAGAGAGCCGAGTCGATGGCTTATTTCGGGATGTACGCCGTGGAGAACCCGCCCGACTAGCCTCAACAGCGCCATTGAGACAAATAGTCAACCACGGACTTGTACAGCTCCTCGTCTATATACGGCCTCACGGCCTGCAAAAGCTCCCGCATTTTATAGACGCTGTGCACCTCGACCCCGGTGGCAGACTTGACGTGCTGAGAGCCGCACTGCTCCCTATCTAAAAACACCACCACGCCGACCACCACGCCGCCTGCGGCCCGCACAGCGTTGACGGCGCCCACGACGCTCTTCCCCGTGGTCAACACGTCGTCTATGATTAAGACCCTCCGCCCGGATACGTCTGCACCCTCCACCTGCCGTCCTGTGCCGTGTCCCTTAGCCTCAGGACGCACATAACCGATGGGCTTTCTCAACAAGTAGCCCAAAACCGAGGCATAAGGAATCCCCCCAGTCGCCACGCCCAAAACCACGTCGAAATTCAGCCTAGACACAACTCCAAGGTACCTCTCCACCACAAACCCAAATAAGTCTGGCATCCCCAACACGCCTCGGAGGTCCACGTAAAACGGACTCCTCAAACCGCTGGAGAGCTGAAAATCGCCAAATTTCAAAATCCCCTGTTTTACAAACTCCTCAATCATAGAAGATCGCTAAGCTCGTGGTATCTGCCGCAGTAGGCGCAGACAAACAACGGCGGCTCCCTCCTCACTAGATAGAAGGTAGGCTCCACAGACTCCCTGGGGGCGTTGGTAATGCAGGTAGGATTTTTGCACCTAAACCTCCCCTTGATCACCTCAGGCGGCGACACCTTGAACTTCTTCACCACCTCGAAATTCCTGATGATGTTTATCGTAGCGGTAGGCGCCACTGCGGAGATTATGTTCACCTCCTCCGGCGTCAGCTCGCGCCCCTCGATCTTGATGATGTCCTTCCTCCCCAGCTTGCCAGACTCGACGTTCATGACAAGCGCCACCCTCATCCCCTCCTTCCCAGTTATCCCCAAGACCCTAAGCACGGCGAGGGCCCTCCCCGCCGGTATGTGGTCAATAACAGTGCCGTTTTCAATCTTGCTCACAATAAGCTCTCTAGACATCAACCACATCACAAGCCCCCTTTATAAGAATAACTAGTGCGGGGGTTGGATTCATCCCCGCCAACCCGCCTTTGAACCCACGCAGGCCTACGCCACAGAGACCTCAACCCTAAAGCCCAGAGGCGTCAGCGGCTCCACCTCTTTATCTTCTTTCTCAGCTCTTTGTAAGTCAAGGCGTCTACGCGTCTGTTGGCGCCGTTAATCATCGACCTGCCGTCGAGCATCTTGTAGACGCGGCCCCCTCAAAACCTCAACCAGCTTCACCGCCCCCGCCTAGAGTAATTTGAGGAATTCAGCCGCCTTCCGCACCTGTTCTTCTCCGCCGTGTGTCTAGAGCCACGCGAGGCGCCTCACGCCCTCAGCCAGAGGAGAAACAAAGCCCCTCTCCCCACTCCACCTTACAGCGAAGTGGACGCCCTCCACAAGACTCATGGCTTTGAATTCTCTTACCACCTCCAAAGACTCCCGGCTAAGTAGATGCGCTTCAGGGCTGGGGCTACGCCTCTGTCTATCGCCGTGGAGTCGAATTGCCGAGGTGCATCCTCTTCTGGCCTCCTTTTGTAGAGGCTCTACAGGCCTGGAGCGTTACGTATAATAATCTTCTGTAGCATATGCGGCGGGGAAAGAGCTAATTCGTTGCGCAGTAAACGACAAGCGGCCGCGGCGCGTATACGGCGGCTTGTAGATCACCTTAAACAACAAACACGGCGGTTATGTTGCGTTTTTAACCAGCAGACAGCCGTAGAGACTACTGTTCACAGTAGCCGCGTTGATACAAAGCAGCCCCGTCCTCTGAAAAATATTTAAACTAACGCATTGCTCCTTACGGAGCGGGGGTGCCCGAGCCAGGTCAAAGGGGCAGGGTTGAGGTCCCTGTGGCGTAGGCCTGCGTGGGTTCAGGGATGCGCCCACCTAAAAATCCCACCCCCCGCATCCACCGAATCATTCCGGCTTCTGTCTAGTCTAGACCGACATCCGCATGTCGGCTCCATAGCTGGCTCGGCGCGTCAGCCATACGACTTGCTGGGCGAGTAGCCTGAGGTGTCACATATCAAGACGTCTGGAGTGCGCGGAATTATGTATACGACAGAGTTGTAGTAGTCGTCTCTGGGCCGAACTTCGCACGACTCCACGACGTCTACCGGCAGGCCCGCCACGTCTGCGTTGCCGGCCGCGTCTTGGGCCGCCAACGCCGTTCTGACTTCAAAGTGCAAGTTGACGATTTGCTGGCCGCCGCCCGGCGTCTTTATGGGTTTGGTGCATAGTATGCGTCCCTCTATCTTCTTGATGCCGCTGTGGTATTTAACCACGGCGGCTACCTCGTCGCCGCACTCCGCCGTGGTGTCTGTGCCAGGGCCTCCGGAGACTTTAAGCTAGCCGTTGACGTACAGCCAAACCCGCTCGTAGGGCAAGCCGCTGAAGTCCTCCCCCCAAAACTTCGCGGTGCCTGAGTCTATGCACACCTTGAGGTACGGCAGGGGTTGCCGTAGGCCAGTTGGTCTGTGCTAGGCCTCAGATGAAGCGCCACGCCCAGCAACCACACAGCCGCCGCTGTAGACAACGCAAGCGCCAGCACCGCCTTCACGAGCTCATGCATAAAGAAGAGGGGGAGGAGGAAAATGACGAATCCGCCACAGACACCTATTCACATACACTGACACGATCGTGCCTACGAGTCTGGTTCGGCTTTTCCGAAACGCGGCGTGGAGAATAGATGAACCGTACCTGCAGGAGTTTCCTCACAGGTCTTTGTAGACCTGTGAGGCAGTACCTGTAAGGACGGTTCATCGTGCTCAGCCGCGGCGGTCAATGCTAAAATTAACTACAAAGGCTCCGACGTCGAAGAACGTTGAACCGACACGCTGTAGAAAATATTGATAATGAGAACCGAATATTGAAAACGATGAACCAAAAAATCGAAGACCTTGCGCCTGCTCTTTTGTGGTGATATGGGCACGCGGCCACAGGCTGAAAGACGGAGGAGTCTTGGGCTTGAGGTTCACGGCAGATATGCCGAGGCGGCAGAGTAAGTCAGCTCTTGTGTGATTTGGAAGTCCTCTTTTAGAGGCGCATAACCGACGTCTAGACTTGGACGCCCTCACGCACGGCGTCACAAATATTTTTAACTAACGTCCCAAGTCTCTACGTGAAGGCGCTTGCCGAG